>NZ_CP013141.1:4870933-4921015 GCF_001442535.1 Lysobacter antibioticus
CCGCGTGCAGGCCAGCGCCGAGGCGGCGCAGGCGCGGCGCAGCGCGGCGGCGAAGCTCAGACCACGGGCGAGCGCCGCGACCAGTGTGCCGCAGAACGTGTCGCCGGCGGCGGTGGTGTCGACTGCGCTGACGGCGAACGCGGGTTGGTGCAGGTGCTCGCCGTCGAGGCGCGCGCGGCAGCCGCGAGCGCCGAGGGTCACCACCACGCCGCGGGTCGGAATACACGCCAGCGCGGCGTCGAGGTCGCCGGCGATGCCGCTGAGGACGGCGAGTTCGCCTTCGTTGACGATCAACAGATCGACCGCATCCAGCAAGGAACTCGGCAGTGGCCGTGCCGGCGCCGCGTTCAGCACCACCCGGACACCGGCCGCGCGCGCACGTTGCGCCCAGGCTTCGACTGCGGCCAAGGGCGATTCGAGCTGCAGCAACAGATGACCGACGCCGCTGAGGTCGGGCAGATCCTCGCCGCGCAGGGCGTCGTTGGCGCCGGGCGCGACGGTGATCGCGTTCTCGGCGTCGTCGGACACGCACACGAAGGCGGTGCCGGTGGCCCGGTCGGCGACGCGCACGATGTGCGGCTCGACACCGGCTTCGCGCAGCGAGCGCTCGATCGGCACGGCGTGGGCGTCGTCGCCGAGGGCGAGCAGCATGCGCGTCGGCGCGCCGCCGGCGCGCGCACAGGCGACGGCCTGGTTGGCGCCCTTGCCGCCCGGGAACAGGGCGAGCTCGCGGCCGAGCACGGTCTCGCCGGGCGCCGGCACGTGGCTGGCGCGGACCACGAAGTCGAGGTTGGCCGAGCCGGCGACGAGAACGCAGCAGGACGATGCAGGGCTCATTTCGTCGTCTCCGCTTCGGCGGTGGCGGGGATGTCCAAGGCCCGATAGACCTGTCGATAGAAGTCGCTGCCGATGCGCGGCAGATCCCGCCGCGCCTCGCCGTGCGGCAGATGCTGCAACAAGGCGATGGCGATCAATCGCTGTCGCGGGTCGATCGCGTAGGTAGTCGAGGCCGCGCCCGACCAACCGAACTGCCCGCGCGACCCGGGGCGCTCGCGCTTGGCCGGGTCGATCACGACATAACCGCCGAAGCCGAAGCCTTCGCCGGCGCTGTATTGGTTCACCGGCGGATCGAGCATGCCGAGTTGGTTGCGCAGCATCGCAGCGACGGTGTCGGCGCGCAGCAAGCGCGGTCGCGGCCGGGCGGTCGAGCCTGGGCTCGGCGCCGCAGGGCCGGATGGGCCGGTATCGCGCAAAGCGAACGCCGCCGGCGCGTCGGCAGCGGCATCGGGCAGCGCATCCGAGGGCGCAGCGATCAAGCCGCCGTCGAGCAGCATCTGGGCGAAGCGGGCGTAGTCGCGCGCGGTCGAGTACAGCCCGCCGGCACCGCTCGGGTAGGCGTTCAAGCGCGCGCCGGGCTCGCGCGCGCTGGGGCCGTCGGCGATCCGCAGCCGGCCATCGTCGTCCATGCGGGTGATGTCGACCACGCGTTCGCGTTGCGAAGGCGATACCTCGAATCCGCTGTCGCGCATGTCCAGCGGCACGAAGATGCGGTCGTGCAGAAAGGCATCGAAGGGCTGCTCGGCGACCACCTCGATCACCCGCGCCAACACCTCCAGCGCGGCGCCTTCATAACCGAAGCGGGTGCCCGGATCGGCGGCGAGCGCCGCGCGGCTCAGGCGTTCGACGAAGCCTTGCAGGTCGGCGGCCGCATGCGGGTCGTGGCGCCGCACGATCGCCGTCGCCAGCTCGTCGCCTTCGAGCCCGGCCGGAAACCCGGCGGTATGGGTGAGCAATTGGCGGATGCTGATCTCGCTCGCGGCATCGCGCAGCCGCGGCGCATCGATATGGCCGCCGACGACGACCTGCGGCCGCGCCAGCTCGGGCAGATACGCCGACACCGGGTCGTCGAGCCGCACCCGCCCTTGCTCGACCAGCAGCATCAGCGCGGCCGAGGTGATGGTCTTGGTCATCGAGTACAGGCGGAAGATCGCATCGCGTCGCATCGGTTCGTGGCGGGCCAGGTCGCGGTGGCCGTAGGCCTGCCAGTCGACGATGCGGCCGTCGCGCGCGATCAGGGTGACCGCGCCGAGGTAGCCGTCCTCGCCGGTGACCGAGCGCATGAGCCCGTGCAGCCCGGTCATGTCTGCAATGGCGGGCGGTGGGGCGGCATGGCTGTCGACGGTCGTGGCCGCAGACGCCGAGCCGATGCACAGGCCGGCCAGCGCCAACACGGCGACCCCCGCGAAGCGCAAACGCTGCCCGCTGGCGCCGGCAAAAAACCACCGCCGCGGACACGACGGCGGAAGCGCCGGTCCGGCGACGGTTCGAGGGAAACGCGACGATGGCGGCAGACGGTTCAGAACTTGAAGGTATGCGTGAGCGAGAAGGTGCGGCCGCGACCGGCCCAGTAGTTCTGGAAGCCGCCGGGCGGCTGCGACCAGCTCAGGATGTACTGCTTGTCGAACAGGTTCTCGATGCCGAGCGAGAACTTGCCGTAGCGTTCGGTATCGAAGTTCATGCCCAGGTCGAACAAGGTGTAGCCGCGGGTGCTTTCCCTGAAATTGAAGCGCGCGCCGTCGAAGCCGCGCACGTCGCTGGCGGACAGGTTGCGCGAGAACAGGGTGGTGGCGCCCAGGCTGACGTCGCCGCGCGGGTGGAACTTCCAGGTCAGGGTCCAGGCGAACTTGTCGGGGTTGATGTCGAGCACGCCCATCGGCTTGTTCGTGCCGCCCGCGCCGTAGCGGCCGGCGGCGTCGGCGGCCCAGAACGAGGTCTTGCCGCGGGTGTGCGAATACACCGCGCTGAAGCGCCAGGCTTCGTTGAAGCGCCAGTCGCCGGACAGCTCGTAGCCCTTGATCCGCACCGGCGCGCGCAGCAACACGAAATCGTTGGTGGCCGGATCGATCGCCAACGACTGGCCGTAGTCGGACTTGGAGTCGTAGTGCGATGCGCTCAGCGCGCCGCGTTCGCCGCGCCAGTTGAAACCGAGCTCGGTGTTCTCGACCACGATGGCGTTGAGGTCTAGCAGGTCGGCGACGCCGATGCGCGGATCGTTCGGGCAGCCGTCGGGCTGGGTGTCGCCCGGGTCGTTGGAGCATTGGATATTGCGCAGCGGAATGCCGACGTTGGCCAGGGTAAAGCCTTCGCCGTAGGAGCCGAACACCGACCAGCCGTCGGTGATGCGCCAGACCGCGCCGAAGTTGCTCAGGTTTTCCTGGTAGTCCAAGGTCCCGCCGTCGACGTGGCGGCGGTCGCGGTACCAGGTGGTGGTGTAGCCGTCGACGTGCAGCTCGCCGTCTTCGCGGCGGATGCCGCCGCTCAGGGTGACCGGGCCGATGTCCCAGGACAGCTGCGCCCAGGGGGCGCGGCTCTTGTACTCCATCGGCGGCACCCACAGCCGGTCGGTCAGTGCCAGGCGCTGCTCGGCGGTGTCTTCGACCAGGTCGAAGCCGAGCCGCAATTCCAGGCCGCTGACCGAGAACAGCGAGGGCCGCGCCCAGGAGGTGCGCAGGCCTTTCTTGTTGGTGACGATTTCGGATTGGTCGTAGATCGAGCCCAGCGGCCCGATCAGCGGGTCCTGCTTGTCGATGGTGTTCTCCGGCAGGTAGCGCATCTCCTGGTCGGCCTTGTAGCCGTTGAGGGTCAGGGTGCCGCCGAAGAAGTCGGAATGGATATAGGTGAGCTGGTATTGCTTGAAGTCGTTGATCGCGGCCTTGGAGCCGAAGATGCTGCCGCGCTGGGAGGTGTTGGTGCGGGTGGCCCCGCACAGCGCGGCCTCGTCCGGGCGGCAGCCCAGCACCTGCACGTAGTTGGCCTTGCCTTCGATGTTGAAGTGGCTGACCGAGCCTTCGATGCGCTGCACGCCGTCTTCGCCGAAGGCGTAGCCGGCCTTGAGGAACAGGTTGCGCGATTCGGTGTCGGCCAGCGAGCCGCTGGTGTTCATGCCGATGCGGCGGCCGCTGCCGTCGTAGGTGATGCCGCGGTCGAGAAAGGAGGCGCTGGCGAGCAGGTCGAAGTTGCCGGACTTGCGGGCGAAGTTGAAGCCGAGCTTCCAGCCCTCGCTGTCGTCCTCGAACTGGGTGGTGTAGCGCGAGACGACGGTGAACTCGTTGCCTTCCTTGGTCGGGGCGGCCGAGAGGTAGTTGATGATGCCGCCGGCCGCGCCGATGCCTTCGGACGCGGAAGGGCCGTTGATGACTTCGATGCGGCCGACGATGCCCATGTCGGTGAAGGTGCCGTTGCGCGTGCCCTCGCGCAGCGGCGAGCCCTGCGGCACGCCGTCGAACAGGCGCAGGGCGACGCGGCCGCGCAGGTTCTCGCCGGTGTTGCTCATCGCCTGCGAGGATTCGGCGTAGCCCGGCACCGAGCGCGCCAACACCGCGGTCGCGTCCTCGGTCAGCACCAGGTTGCGCTGCACTTCTTCCTTCGACACCAGGGTGATCGCGCCGGGAATGCGGTCGACCGCCTTCGGGCTGCGCGTGCCGGTCACCACCACGTTGTCGAGATCGACCGCGGCCTGGTCGGTCGCAGCGTCGTCGTCGGCGGCGCTCGCCGCGGCCTCCTGCGCGTCGGCGGGACCGGCGATGGCGGAAAGCAGCAGGATGCTGCTGATCGCGGCGGTGAGTGGCTTGAGCATGTCGTGTCCCGTCCAGGCTGCGGTTGGCGGCGCGCGCCGGAACGGCGTGCGCATGAACCCCGGCGTCGACCGACGGCGGCGTGGCCGCGTCCCTGTGGCGACGTCCCCGACATCGCATGTCCCCGGAGTGAGTGCGAGCCTATGCGTTCGACTGCGCGCATAGAACCGCTGCGGACTATGTTCAGAGACTAGGATTTGTTGCTTGAGAATCAGGGTTTTCTTGCGGCGGTGCAGCATGCGCGGCGAGCGGCGCCGTGCTCGCCGACCGCGGCGCGCGCCCGCTCAGACTTTGGCCTGCATGGCTTTGCGGCTTTCCTGCAGCAGCACGGTCACCAGACGCACGCGCACGCTCGAACGCGACCAGACGATGCCGATGCAGCGCTTGGCCGAGGCGTCGGGCAGCGCGATGCGCGCGATGTTCAGGCCTTCCGGCCAGGGCCTGGCCCAGTCCGGTACCAGCGACACGCCGAGGCCGCGGTCGACCATCACCGCGATCGCGTTGAGGGCGTTGAGCTCGAAGCGTTCGCGCGGAACGATGTTGGCCGCGCGCAGGTACTCGTCGGCCTGACGGCCGCCCCACTGGTGGCGGTCGTAGCGGATCAGCGGTTCGTTGGCGAGCAGGTCGTGCGGATCGCGCTCGGCCATCGAGGCCGGCGCCAGCACGATCAGCGGCTCTTCGCGCAACAGCTGCCATTCGCAGGTCTTCGGTAAGGGGAACGGCGCCTGCAGCACGATTGCCGCATCCAGGTCGCCCTGTTCCACCGCGTGGTAGAGATCGGCCGAGTAGCCGGGCTTGATGAAGACGTTGATCTGCGGAAAGGTCTCGACCATGCGCGCGAGCACGTCGGGCAGCATGCCGGCCAATGCGGTCGGGCAGGCGCCCAGGCGCAGCTCGCCGGAGATCTCGCTTTCGTTGGCCACGCTGCGCAGGTCGGCGACGCTGCGCAACAGCTCGCGGCTGCGCGGCAGGATCCGCGCGCCTTCCTCGGTGACGCTGACGGTGCGGCCGACCCGGGCGATCAGCGGCGCGCCGATCTCGCGCTCCAGGGTGCGGATCTGTTGCGCCACCGCGGCCGGGGTGATGCCGAGCACGCGCGCCGCCGCGGCCATCGAACCCTGGTCGACGATGGTCACGAAGGTGTTGAGAAATTGGGTTTCCATGACCTCTCGCTGGCGTCGGGACGGTCGCGCGAATCGCGGCAAGCCGAGGCTACACGAGGGTCGTCGGGCCCGCGTATGCCATCAGGGGGAGGCCGGCGCGGCCGCGGCCGCGGCATCCTTGTCGCGGTAGATCGTCAATCCGTCGAGCGAGCGCGCCGGCGGCGGGAACAACAGGCTGGCGAGATAGCCGAACACGATGCACAGCAGGATCGAGATCGCCAGATAGAAGTACGGATGCACCAGGCGGAACGACCAGATCACCAGGGTCAGCACGATGCTGATGCCGATGCCGATGGCCACCCCGGGCGAATTGGCGCGGCGGGTGAACATGCCCAGGGTGTAGGCGCCGGCGAAACCGCCGCCGAGCAGGCCGGCCAGTTCGATCGACACGTCGAACAGCGAATGGATGTCGAAGCGCGACAGCAACAGCGCCGCGCCGATGCCGACCAGGCCGACCGCGACGGTGGTGAGTTCGGCGACGAACACGCTTTTCTTGGCGGTGCCGCGCTTGGCCAGTTTCTCGTAGAAATCCACCGAGATCAGCGTGGCCACGCTGTTCATGATCCCCGACAAGGTCGCCATCGCTGCGGCGAAGATGCCGGCGATGATCAGCCCGGTCACCCCGACCGGCAGTTCGGCGGCGATGAACAAGGGGAAGGTGGCGTCGATCGGCAGCAGCGGGTTCATCCGCTCCGGGTGCGCTTTGTAGTAGACGAACAGCGCGGTGCCGATCATGTAGAACACGAAGCCGCCGGGGATCATGATCGCGGCGAAGGCCCAGATCGAACGCCCGGCCTCGCGGTCGGATTTGGTCGACAGGGTGCGCTGCATCAGCACCTGGTCTTTCGGGAAGGTCAGCACCACGTCGAACAGCACCAGGAACACGAAGCCCCAGACCGTGGCCTTGGTCATGTCGAAGCTGAAGTCGAACAGGTGCATCTTGTCTTCGGCGCGGGCGATGGCCAGGAACTCGCCGAAACCGCCGTGCAGCTGCCAGACGATGAAGCCGATGGCGAACACCGCGCCGCCCATCTTGACGATGACCTGGACGAAATCGGTCCAGATCACCGCCTTCATGCCGCCCATCGCGGTGTAGACGATGGTGAAGCCGCCCATCAGCAGCACGCTCCAGAACACGCTGATGCCGGTGATGGTGGCGATCGCCAGCGCCGGCAGGAACAGGATCACGCTCATGCGGCTGCCGATCTGGGTCAGGATGCACAGCGCGCTGGCGAGCATGCGGATCGCCGGATGGAAACGCGTCTCCAGGTAGGAGAACACCGACATCAGGTCGAGCCGGCGCAGCAGCGGCACGATCCAGATCGCGACGAAGATCAGCCCGAGCACGGCGATGAGGTTGTTGGTGAGGTATTGCCAGTTGCTCTCGAAGGCCTTGGCCGGAATGGCGATGAAGCTGATCGAGCTGGTGTTGGCGGCGTACAGGCTGACGCCGGCGGCCCAGAACGGAATGCTGCGGCCGCCGACGAAGAAGTTGGCGGTCGAGTTGCGCTTCTCGCGCACATAGAAATACAGGCCGATGCCGATCATGCCGGCCAGGTAGACCACGATCACCAACCAGTCCAGCCAGTGCAGCAGCAGCTTGTTGGCCTGCACTTGCACGGTCGTGAACGCGGTGCGGCGGCCGTCGGCCGAGGCCTGCGTCCACAGCAGGCCGTCGGGCCAGGCGGCGGTGAGCTGCGCGCCGGCCAGTTGCGCGCCGGGCAGCGGCGCCCAGGCGCTGGTGATGGTCTGGTAGGTCATCGGCGTCGCGGCCGTCGCGCCCGGCGCGATCACCGGATACAGCACGTGGGCCTGGCCCAGGGCGCGCCCGGCCCCAGGCAGCACCTGCCCCGGCACGGCGCCGGCCTGGCGCCAACCGTGTTCGGCCGACCAGCGCAGTAGTCGATCGGCGCCGCCGTGCGGGTCGGCGACGGCGACGAACAGGGAATGCGTCTGCACCGCCAACGAGCGCGGCGCGCCCGCGCCGGGCCAGATCGCGACCGCGCTCCAGGCCGCGGTCGCATCGGCGAGCCCGCGCTGGAACAGGCGCATCGCACCGTCGGCATCGCGTCCGGCGACGAACAAGCTCTCGGCCGACAAGGCGCCACGCACCTCGCTGAGGGCGGCCGGCAACGGCGGCAGCGGCGCCAGGCCGAGGTCATGCTCGTCGAGTGACAACTGCGCGACCGCAGTGGCGCCGGCGCCGGCGTCGGAGACGGCATAGGCGCGGCTGCCGTCGCCGATCAGCGCGGCGAGCGTGGCCGTATCGGTGGCGGGACCACGCGCGCGCAAGGCGGTCCAGGCGGTGTCGCCGGGCGCCAGACCCCAGGCGCCGTCGCGGGCGATGGCGACGGTGCGGCCGTCGAGCGCGGCGACGCCGAGCAGCGGCGAGGGCGTGTCGAGTGCGGGCAGGCTGGCGCTGCGCAAGGGCGTCAGCGGTTCCGCATGCAGTGGCGCGATCGCGATCGTCAGCACCGCGCAAACGACGAGCAGGCGCCGGGCGATGCGCTGCGCGAGCGTGGCGAAGCCTCGGGGCGAGCGTGAGGGGGCGGTCGGGTGGTCGATACGCGGCGGGCTCATGTGCGCTCCGCGGCCGCGACCAGGGCCTGGGCGCGCTTGAGGAAGGGCAGGTCGATCATGCGGCCGTCGACGACGAAGACGCCACGGCCGTCGGCCGGCATCGCCTCGGCCGCGGCCAGCACCCGGCGCGCCGCTGCCAGTTCGCTGGCGCTGATCGCGAAGGCGGCGTGGGCCAGCGCGACCTGGCGCGGATGCACGCAGGTCTTGCCGAGATAACCGAGCCGGTGCGCGGCCTGCGCCTCGGCGCTGAAGCCGGCGTCGTCGTGCAGGTCGGCGTAGGCGCCGTCGAGCGCGAACACGCCGGCCTGGGCCGCGGCCATGCGCACGGCGAACATCGCCGCATGCACGTTGGCGCGGTCGCGGCGGTCGATGCCTTCGGCCTCGAACAGATCGCCCAGGCCGAGTTGCAGCCCGGCCACGCGCGGATGCGCGGCGGCGATCTCGGCGGCATGGCCGAGCGCGCGCGGGGTTTCGATGTTGACCAGGACCTGGATCGGCGGCGCGAAGGCGTTGTCGGCCTGGGCGCGTTCGACCGCCGCGACGGCCGCGCGCAGGGCGCTCGCCGATTCGATCTTGGGCAGGTTGATCAGGGTCACGCCGGCGCGCGCGACCGCGGCGAGGTCGGCGGCGAAGTGCGGCGAAGCGGGGTCGTTGACGCGCACGATGACGACCTTGGGCGAGGCCGCCACCGCCGCCGAGGCGACGAAGGCGGCGACCGCGGCGCGCGCGGCGTCCTTGGCGTTTTCGGCGACCGCGTCCTCGAGATCGAACGACAGCGCATCGGCCGGGCCGGCCAGCGCTTTGGCGAACAATTCCGGCCGCGACCCGGGCACGAACAGCTTGCTACGCATGGATCACCGCGGCGGAATGCGAATCGTCATGGGGCTGGAGTGTGCGACAAGCGGACCGCGGCAATCGCACAGGGCCGGCATGTTCAAACGATAGGTTTTGTTTCGATCCGCGCCGCGGGGCGATCCGGCGCTCGACCCGGGATCGGCGGTTTCGGCGTGGCAACGTCGCCGAAGCGGCAGCGATCCGGCATCGAAGCGGCGGGAACGTTCCCCATCGGGCCGATGCAGCCGATAATGGCGCCCTGTCCGCCCAGGTCCGCGCCCGTTCGCGTGCCGCCAACGAGCCGCCGATGACGTCCAGCCGCAGTTTCCCCGACTACCCCTTCCAGCCGCAGCGTTTCCAGGTCCGCCCCGGGATCGAGATGAGCTATCTCGACGAAGGCCCGCGCGATGGCGAGGTCGTGGTGATGCTGCACGGCAATCCGTCGTGGAGCTATTACTGGCGCAAGCTGGTGCTGGCGCTGCGCGATCCGAGTTCCGGCAAGGCCTATCGCTGCATCGTCCCCGACCATGTCGGCATGGGCCTGTCGGACAAGCCCTCCGACGATCCGGCAGTGCAGCCGCATTACGCTTACACCCTGCAGTCGCGCGTCGACGACGTCGAGCGCCTGCTCCAGCATCTCGGCGTGACCGGGCCGATGACCCTGGCCGTGCACGATTGGGGCGGCGGCATCGGCTTCGGCTGGGGGCTCAAGCATTCCGAGCAGATCAAGCGCCTGGTCATCACCAACACCGGCGCGTTCCCGCTGCCGGCCGCCAAGCCGCTGCCCAAGCGCCTGCGCCTGGGCCGCGATTCGGCGATCGGCACCGGCCTGATCCGCGGCTTCAACGCCTTCGCCGGCGGCGCCGCGCGCATGGGCGTGGTCAAGCCGATGCCGGCCGAGGTGCGCCGCGCCTACCTGGCGCCGTACGACTCCTGGGCCAACCGCATCGCCACCTCGCGTTTCGTCCAGGACATTCCGCTCGCCGACGGCGACCTGGCCTGGCCGCTGGTGCAGGCGATGGGCCGCAAGCTGCCCGAGTACGCAGACCGCCCGGCCTTCATCGGCTGGGGGCTGCGCGATTTCGTCTTCGACCATCACTTCCTCAAGGGCTTCACCGACGCGCTGCCGCAGGCGCAGGTGCATGCCTTCGACGATGCCGGCCATTACGTGCTGGAAGATCAGGCCGAAGTGCTGGTGCCGGAAATCCGCGCCTTCCTCGACCGACACCCTTTGAGCTGAGCCGATGACGACCCCGACGTCAGCACCCGTCATCGAAGCCGGCGTCATCGAAGCCGGCGCCGCCGCTGCGAGCCGCAACGACACCTGCAACATCGCCGCCGCGCTGCCGGCCTGCGCCGCGCAATCGCCCGAGCGGGTGGCGATGCGTTGCCCGGGCACGCGCCGCAGCGACGGCCTGGCGAGTTACGACGTCGAGCTGACCTACGGCGAACTCGACCGCCGCAGCGATGCGATCGCCGCCGGCCTGGCCAAGCGCGGCATCGTGCGCGGCACCCGCACCGCGGTGATGGTGCGGCCGTCGCCGGAGTTTTTCCTGCTGATGTTCGCCCTGTTCAAGGCCGGCGCGGTGCCGGTGCTGATCGACCCGGGCATCGACAAGCGCGCCTTGCGGCAATGCCTGGACGAGGCCGAGCCGGAGGCCTTCATCGGCATTCCGCTGGCCCACATCGCCCGCGTCGTGCTCGGTTGGGCGAAGTCGGCGCGCATCCGCATCACCACCGGCCGGCGCGCTTTCCTTGCCGACGACACCTTGGCGCGGGTCGAACGCGACGGTGCCGGTGCGCCCTCGCAACTCGCCGACACCCGCCCCGACGAAGTCGCCGCGATCGTGTTCACCAGCGGCTCGACCGGCGTGCCGAAGGGCGTGGTGTTCCGCCATCGCCATTTCGTCGCCCAGATCGAAATGATGGGCGAGGCCTTCGGCATCGCCCCCGGCGGCGTCGACCTGCCGACCTTCCCGCCGTTCGCCTTGTTCGATCCCGCGTTGGGCCTGACCTCGGTGATCCCCGACATGGACCCGACCCGGCCGGCGCAGGCCGACCCGGTCAAGCTGATCGACGCCATCCACCGTTTCGGCGTCGACCAGTTGTTCGGCTCGCCTGCACTGATGGCGGTGTTGGCCAAGCACGGCCAGGCCTTGCCGGGGGTCAAGCGGGTCACTTCGGCCGGTGCGCCGGTGCCGCCGGAAACGGTGGCGGCGCTGCGCGAGTTGTTGCCGCGCGACGCCCAGTTTTGGACTCCCTACGGCGCCACCGAGTGTCTGCCGGTGGCGGTGATCGAAGGCCGCGAACTGCAGTCCACCCGCGCGGCCACCGAGCAGGGCGCCGGCACCTGCGTGGGTCGCGCGGTCGAGCGCAACGAGGTGCGGATCATCCGCATCGACGATGCCGCGATCGAACAATGGTCGGACGATCTGGTGCTGCCGGCCGGCGTGGTTGGCGAGATCACCGTGGCCGGCCCGACCGCGACCGACAGCTATTTCCGTCGCGATGCCGCCACCCGTGTGGCGAAGATCCGCGAAGTGCGCGGCGAGCTCGACCGCATCGTCCACCGCATGGGCGACCTCGGTTATCTCGACGGCGAAGGCCGGCTGTGGTTCTGCGGCCGCAAGACCCATCGCGTCGAAACCGCGAGCGGCCCGCTGTACACCGAACAGGTCGAGCCGGTGTTCAACACCCATCCGAAGGTGCGCCGCACCGCCTTGGTCGGCACCGGCGCATTCGGTGCGCAGGTGCCGTTGCTGTGGGTGGAGCTGCACGAACCGCGCACCGCGCCCGCCGAGTGCGAGCGCATCGCCGAAGAACTGCGCACGATCGGCGCCCAGCACGCGCATACCGCCGGTATCGAACGGATCCGTTTCCATCCCGGCTTTCCGGTCGACATCCGCCATAACGCCAAGATCGGCCGCGAGAAGCTCGCTGCGCAGGCCGCGCGGGGCTGAGGCGGGCGAGGAGCTGCGTCGGATTGACGCAGGTCGAGGCGCGCATGGCGAGACTTGGCTCTCGGTGCTTCGGGGGCGAAAAGCAAATCTCTCCTGGCCCTCCTTTTACAAAGGGGGGGCTCGATAGGACGGGGCGAAGAGGCTACAAGGGCTCCATAGACGGCACCGCGGCGGCTATCGCTGTTGCCCCCTTTGGCAAAGGGGGCGAACGGCCGCGCAGCGGACGTGGGGATGCTTTTCCGGGCCAGCGCACGCCGAAGGCCGCTGCGCTCGGCCTATGATGCGCAGGGTTTCCGCAGCCGCGCGCTGCACTCACGACTTTCACGGACGTAATGACGATGAAGATTCTGGTCACCGGCGGCGGCGGTTTTCTCGGACAGGCCCTGTGTCGCGGCCTGGTCGCGCGCGGGCATGAGGTGGTCAGTTTCAATCGCGGCCTGTATCCCGCGCTGGAACCGCTCGGCGTGATCCAGCTGCGCGGCGATCTCGCCGACCGCCAGGCCGTGATCGATGCCGCGCAAGGCTGCGAGGCGGTCTTCCACAACGCCGCCAAGGCCGGCGCCTGGGGCAGTTACGAGAGCTATCACCAGGCCAACGTGGTCGGCACCGAGAACGTGCTCGCAGCCTGCCGCGCCCACGGCATCGGCAAACTCGTCTACACCTCGACGCCGAGCGTGACTCATCGCGCCACCCATCCGGTCGAAGGCGGCACCGCCGACACGGTGCCCTACGGCGAGGGCTTCAAGGCCGCCTACGCGACCACCAAGACCATCGCCGAGAAGGCCGTGCTCGCCGCCAACGGGACGGACCTGGCCACGGTCGCCCTGCGCCCGCGCCTGATCTGGGGCGTCGGCGACAACCAATTGCTGCCGCGTCTGGTCGAACGCGCCCGCAGCGGTCGCCTGCGCTTCGTCGGCGACGGCCACAACCGCATCGACACGACCTATATCGACAACGCCGCGCAGGCGCATTTCGACGCCTTCGAGCATCTCGCCCCGGGCGCGCCCTGCGCCGGCCGCGCCTACTTCATCAGCAACGGCGAACCGCGCACGGTGCGCGAGACGGTCAACGGCCTGCTCGCCGCGGTCGGCGCGCCGACCGCCGACAAGACCCTGCCGTTCCGCGCCGCCTACGCCATCGGCGCGGTCTGCGAGCTGCTGTGGACGCTGCTGCCGCTGAAGGGCGAGCCGCCGATGACGCGTTTCCTCGCCGAGCAGCTGTCGACCACGCACTGGTACGACATGGCGCCGGCCCGGCGCGACTTCGGCTACGTGCCCCAGGTTGGTTTCGACGAGGGCCTGGCGCGGGTGCGCGCCCACCATGCCCAGGCCGGCGGCGCCGCCTCGACATCCGCGTAACAGCCAGCCGGCGCGCGCCGGCTAGAATGGCCGCATGACCGACACCGCCTCGCCCCTGGACGCGCTCAAGCCGATGGCCGGCCGCGCGCTCGAAGCCGCGTTGAACCGCGCGCTCGCGCTCGATCCCGACACCCGCGAAGCCCTGCGCCCGCTGGATGGCCGCAGCGTCGCCCTGCACCTGGCGTCGCCGCCGCTGGCCTTGCGCATCGTGGTGGCCGGCGAGCGCCTCGAAGTCGGGCCGGTGCGCGACAGCGACGAGCCCGACCTGTCGGTGCGCAGCACCCTCGGCGCGATCCTGTCGCAGTTGCCGAACCTGCTCGGCGGCGCGCGCAACGAACACGCCGCGCCGGTCGGCAAGCTGCGCATCGAGGGCGACGCCGATCTGGCGCGGCGCCTGCAGCGCCTGGCCGAACGCTTCGATCCGGACTGGCAGCAACCCTTCACCGCGGTGTTCGGCGATGTGATCGGGGTGCAGGTCGCCAACACCCTCGCCGGCGCCCTGCGCCATGCCCGCGACGCCGCCGGCGCGCTGGCGAGCAACGCCGCCGAATACGTCACCGAGGAATCGCGCGACGTGGTTCCGCGCGACGAACTCAACGCCTTCCACGACGACGTCGACACCTTGCGCGACGACGTCGAGCGCGCGGCCGCACGCGTGGCGCGCTTGCGCGACCGCGCGGGACGCGGCGCATGAGGTCGGCGGTGCGTGCCTGGCGCATCGGCCGCGTGCTGCTGCGCTATCGCCTCGACGACCTGCTCGACGGCACCCCGGTCGAACGCTGGCTCAAGCTTGCGCGCCCGTTCGTGCCGCGCGCTTCCGACGAGATCGCGGCGATGTCGCGCGGCGCGCGCCTGCGCCTGGTGTTGCAGGAACTCGGGCCGATCTTCGTCAAGTTCGGGCAGATCCTCTCGACCCGCCGCGACCTGGTGCCGCCCGACATCGCGATCGAGCTGGCCCTGCTGCAGGACCGGGTCGCGCCGTTCGACGGCGAGACCGCACGTAAGATCGTCGAGGACGCGCTCGAGCGCCGCATCGGCGAGGCCTTCGAATCCTTCGATATCGAGCCGCTGGCTTCGGCCTCGATCGCCCAGGTGCATGCGGCGCGGTTGCCGGCGCAGGACGGCAAGCCGCCGCGCGAAGTCGTAGTCAAGGTGCTGCGTCCCGATATCGAGGGCAAGATCGCCGGCGACATCGCCTTGCTCAAGGCGCTCGCCGCCCTGGTCGACCGCGCCCATCCCAGCGCCGACAAGATCCGCCCGCGCGCCATCGTCGCCGAGATCGAGAGCACGCTCGCCGCCGAGCTGGACCTGCAGCGCGAAGGCGCCAACGCCAGCGTGTTGCGCCGTTTCTGGGCCGACAGCGACGACATGTACGTGCCGGAAGTGATCTGGTCGCACACCGGCGAGCGCGCGCTGACCCTGGAGCGCGTGTACGGCATTCCATCCGACGACATCGCCGCGCTCGACGCCGCGGGCATCGACCGGCGTGCGCTCGCCTCCAAGGGCGTGCGGGTGTTCTACACCCAGGTGTTCCGCGACAATTTCTTCCACGCCGATGCCCACGCCGGCAACATCTGGGTCGACAGCGACCCGGCGCGGCGCAGCAACCCGCGCTTCATCGCCCTGGACTTCGGCATCATGGGCCAGCTGTCGGACGAGGATCAGTACTACCTCGCCGAGAACTTCATGGCGATCTTCAACCGCGACTACCGCCGCATCGCCGAACTGCACGTGCAGGCCGGCTGGATTCCGCCGCACATCCGCATCGACGAGCTCGAAGCGGCGACGCGCGCGGTGTGCGAGCCGTACTTCACTCGTCCGCTCAGCGAGATCTCGCTGGCCGAGGTGCTGGTCAAACTGTTCCGCACCGCGCAGCGTTACGAGCTGACCCTGCAGCCGCAGCTGATCCTGTTGCAGAAGACCCTGCTCAACATCGAAGGCGTGGGCCGTCTGCTCGACCCCAAGCTCGACATCTGGGCGGTGGCGCGGCCGGTGCTGCAGCGCATCCTGCTGGACCGCTACAGCCCGCAGCGGCTGGCGAGCGAGTTCCGCAAGCGTCTGCCCGAGCTGGTCACGCGGGCGCCGGAGATGCCGCGCCTGCTGCACAGCTGGTTGAACCAGCAAGTGTCGGGCCAGCACGAGTTGAAGATGCGCTCGCAGGACATCACCGAGCTCAACCGCACGATCAAGGACGCGGTGCGGCGTACGGTCGCGGCGATCCTCGGCACCGGCCTGTTGGTGGTCGCGGCGGTGTTGTACGGCATGGAATCGGGCGGGCCGAGGTTCTGGTCGATCCCGGCCTCGTCGTGGATCGCCGGGCTCGGCGGCCTGTGGGCGTTGCTGGCGGCGTGGCCGCGGAGCAAGAGCTCGGGTTGATCGGGCAGCGGGGTGCGACTTACTTCGCTCCTATAGGGGATGGATTCGCCGCGTTGCGTTGCAGGCTCCGCCTTTGTAGGAGCGACGTGAGTCGCGACCGCGAATGCGCAGAGACAGCAAGGCCATCGTCGTTCATCGAAGCGGCGCTCGCATAGGGTAGGAGCGGCGCGAGCCGCGACCGCGCTGCATCGGTCTCGCGGCGTATCGATCAAGCAAGATCTAGATCCAGATCAAACGCTAAGAGCTTCCGCCACTAAAGCGGCGGGTTACTTTCTTTTGTCATAAGCAACAAAAGTCCGTCTGGATTCCCTCCGGTCAAAGGTAACCAAAGAAGTTGCTTTTCTTTGAATCACAAGCCCGCGCGTTCGTTGCCAACGCGGGGCTTTTTCATACGGGACATCCCTGTCCCGATGAAAAACGGCCCGCATCCCTGCGGGCCGCCCTCCGGGCCTTCGCTTGCCTTCGCTAATGCAGAGCTACGCACAGCCACGGCAATGGCAGAATCTTCACGGCAAGCAACGGCAAGCAACGGCAAGCACGGGTGGCGCCGCGGCGGCTCGCTTGCTGTTGCCGATCTAGCCGCGTTCGCGATTCAAGACCGTGTGCCGATCACTGCAGGACCCGCCGTAGCCCGCTATGGAAAAGGGGGCCGCGCCTGCGAAGCAGGCGCGGGGGATTTGCTTTTGCTCTCGCCTTATTTGCTCGCCGGCGCCTTTTTTGCGGCTGAAAAATCGCCGGCGGTGTAGACGCTCAATTGCTCGGGCTTGAGGTGTTTGCGGATCGCCGCGTTGACCGCATCGACGGTCAAGGCTTTGAATTTCGCGTCCAGGTCGGCCGAGAACTGCATGGTGCGGCCATAGAACAGGTTGCTGGCCAGGCCGGCGGCGATCGCCGGATCGGAGGCGCGGGCCTGCTCGCGCTGGGTCAGCAGCCCGGACACCGCATCGCGCAACTCGTCGGCGCCGACGCCGTCCTTGATCAGGCGTGCGAGTTCCTCGCGCATCGCGCGTTCGACCTTGTCCAGATTCTGCGGCGCGGCGATCGCTTCGATCGACCAGTTGCCGGCATCGTCGACGCCGCTGCGGCTGCTGTCGGCGTCGAGGTCGCTGCCGACGCCGTAACTCAGGCCGTCTTGCTGGCGGATGCGGTCGCCGAGGCGCGATTTGATGGTGCCGCCGCCAAGAATGTAGTTGGCGGCGACCAGGGCCGGGAAGTCGGCATCGGTGTCCTTCAAGGACAGGTTGGCGCGCGCCAGCAGCACGCCGTTGGGCTTGTCCGGGGTGTCGAAACGGCGCTGTTCGGCGGCGACCGCGGTGTAGCGGGTGTCGATGGGGGCGAACGCGTGCTTGGGGCGCCAGTCGGCGAACAGGGTGCGCAGTTGTTGCTTCAGCGCGATCGGGTCGAAATCGCCGACCACGCTGATCTGGCCTTCGGCGCTGCCGTACAGGTCGCGGTGATAGGCGCGGACATCGTCGAGCTTGAGCGCCTTGATCGCCGCCAGCGACTCGTCCAGGTTCATCGCATGCAAGGGATGCCCGGCCGGCCAGGGATCGAAATGCAGGGCCATGGCGATGCCGGCGATGCTGCCGGGTTCCTGGCGCGAGGCTTCCAGGCCGGTGATCGCCTGCAGGCGGTATTGCTCGAACTCCTTGTCCGGATAGGTCGGCGTGCGCAGCACCTTGGCCGCCAGTGCGAGCGCTTCGCCGAGTTGCTCGCGGCGTGTGGTCAGGTCGATCCGTGCCGATTGCAGGCTGCCGCTGATGCGCGCGCTGGTCTTGAGCGCCTCGAAGCGCTCGTCGATCTGCTGGCGGCTCAGGCCTTCGCTGCCGCGCATCAGCAAGGCGCCGGCGATGCTGCCGGCGACTTCGCGGTTCTTCAGCGAGGCGAGGTCGGCGAAGTTGAACGAGGCCGAGACGGTGACGGTGGCGCCGCGGGTCTTCTTCGGCAGCAGGGCGAGTTTGAGGCCGCCGCCGACGCCGGTGTCGATGGTGACGGCCTCGGTGCGGGCCTGGATGTTGGCCGGGGTCGGGTCGAAGTGTTCGCCGGCCTCGATCGCGCTCTTACCGGTATAACCCTGCAGCACGGTGGCGGCGCTCGGCGCGGCCGGGATCTCGACCCGCTGCGGCGCGTCGGTCGGGACGAAACGGCCGAAGGTGCGGTTGCTTGAAGTCAGGTAGCGGCGGGCGACGCGGTTGACGTCGTCGGCGCTGACTTTCTCGAGCGCATCGCGGTAGTGGAAGTACAGACGCCAGTCGCCGGCGACCACCGCGTCCGACAGGCCCATCGCCACGCCGGAGACGTTGGTGTAGGCCAGCTCGAAGCCGTTGCGCAGGCGCTGCCTGGCGGCCTCGACTTCCTCGGCAGTGACCGGCTGGCGTTCGATCTGTTCGAGCTGGGCGATCAGCACCTGCTCGGCCTTGGTGGCATCGCCGTCCTTCGGTACCGCGGCGAGCGCGCTCATCAGGCCGGGGTCCTGGCGTTGCTCGCTGCTGCCGCCGACGCTCGCGGCCAGGCCGCTTTCGACCAGGGCCTTGTGCAGGCGGCCGCCGGGCACGTGGCCGAGCACCTCGTCGAGCACGCCGAGCGCGGCGGCGTCGGCATGAGTGCCGGCGGGCACGTGATAGGCGGCCATCAACAGGCGGATGTCGCCGACCCGGCGCACGGTGACGTCGCGCTCGCCGTCCTGGGCCGGGTCGAGGGTGTAGAACTTGCGCATCGGCTCGGACGGCTTGGCGAGCGGACCGAAATGGCGCGCGACCGCATTCAAGGTGGCGGCGGGGTCGAGGCGACCGGCCAGCACCAGGGTGGCGTTGTCGGGCCGGTACCAAGCGCGGTAATAGGCCTGCAGGCGCTCGATCGGCACGTTTTCGACGTCGCTGCGCGCGCCGATCGTGCTGTTGCCGTAGTGGTGCCACAGATAGGCGGTCGAGCGTACGCGCTGCATCAGCGCCGCGACCGGGCTGTTCTCGCCGCTCTCCATCTCGTTGCGGACCACGGTCATTTCGCTGTCGAGGTCTTTGCGGGCGATGTCGGAGTTCAGCATGCGGTCGGCTTCCAGGCCGAGCAGCCAGTCCAGAGTGGCGTCGTTGGCCGGGAACGAGGCGAAGTAGTTGGTGCGGTCGAGCGAGGTTTCGGCGTTGAAGCCGATGCCGCGCTTCTTCATTTCGGCGGGGATGTCGCGGTGGCGCGGCGTGCCTTTGAACAGCAGGTGTTCGAGCAGATGGGCCATGCCGGTCTCGCCGTAGTTCTCCTGCAGCGAGCCGACGCCGTAGATCAGGTTGACCGTTACGGTGGGCTGGCTGGCATCGGGAAACAGCAGCACGCGCAGGCCGTTGCTCAAGCGGTACTCGCAGATGCCCTCGACGCAGGGGCCGGCGCTGACGCCGGCCGGCGGCTGCGGCGATTCGGCCTGGGCCGTCGACAGGGCCAGGGCGAGGGCGAAGCCGAGCGAGGCGGCGAGCGGGGCGAGACGGGTGCGGTGCTGGGGCATGAGAATCCTGGAATGTTCGATGCGCTGTGAGCGTTGAATGTTCGATGGGCGCTCTGTGAGCGTTGAATATTTCATGGGCACTCTGGGAGTGCCTGGCGCAATAGACGAAGATAGCGGTCGATCACCCTAGCGCCTGTGTACGGCCTCATGAACCCGACGTTCAGTTCGATCCCAGATTCAGACGCCGACCCGCGCGCGGAGGTGCCCGCCGCCGGCCTGCCGGTGCTGTACGCCGACGAGACGATCGCAATCATCGACAAGCCGGCAGGGCTGATGGTTCACGACAGCGCGCTCGCGCGCGGCGAGACCGACTTCGCCGCCGACCGCCTGCGCGCGCAATTCGGCCGGCCGATCTTCCTGGTCCACCGCCTCGACCGCGCCACCAGCGGCTGTTTGCTGTTGGCCTTCGATCGCGAAGCCGCCTCGGCCCTGGGCAAGGTGCTGATGTCGCGCGAGGTCGAGAAAGACTACCTGGCGGTGTGTCGCGGTTGGCCGGCCGAGGATGCGTTCGAGGTCGATCACGACCTCGACGGCGGGCCCGGCAAGCCGGTCAAGAAACCGGCGCAAACCCGCTTCCGCTGCCTCGGACGCACCGAGCTGGCCTTGCCGTCGGCGGGCTTCGAGACCTCGCGCTACGCGCTGCTGCTGGCGCAGCCGCAGACCGGGCGCTTCCGCCAGATCCGCCGCCACCTCAAGCACCTGTCGCATCACCTGATCGGCGACACCAGCCACGGCGACGGCCGCCACAACCGCAGCTTCCGCATGCTCGGCATCCATCGCATGTTGCTGCACGCGCAGCGCTTGTCGTTCCTGCACCCGCTCAGCGGCGAACGCATCGTCGCGGTGGCGCCGCCGGACGCGGAGTTCGCCAAGGCCCTGGCCTTGTTCGAGGCGCCGCAGGGCGCCTGAGAGCGATGCGGCTGGCGGCCATCGCCTCGGCAAGGTAAGCGAATTAGCGCGGCGAAGAATTCGACCAGAAACGACATTCCTCCCCCTGGGCACCGGCCTTTTCCCCCTTTGACAAAGGGGGCAGGGGGATTTGCTCCGCGCTTACGGACGAAGCGCTTACCGACGAAACCGGCTCAGCCGCCCGTCGCAGGCTGGGGCGGGCTGGGAGGCGCCGGCGGCGCATACAGCGCCGGTGCGGTCTTGCCGTCGCCGTCGACGATGTCCTTGACCTCGTCGCGCAGCTCGCGCTGCATGCGCTCGAACATGGTCTTCATCAGCGGCTGCAGTTCCTGCATGGTCCGGCCTATCGCCAGCGGCATCTTCTCCATGATGCTGCGCCCGGCCGGGCTGCCGTAGAAATCGATGAGGGCCTGCACTTCGGCGGCGTCGAAGGTCTCGCCGTAGACCTTGCGATAGATCGGCGCGACGGCCTTCCAGTCCAGCATCTCCTCGACCATGCTCATCTGCCGGGCCAGGCTGCGCGCGAGCGCTTCGCGCTGCTTGTCACTGAGCCCGTCGCCGGCTTCGGCCATGGCCATCATTTCGGCTGGTTCGCGCATCTGCTTGAGCATCTCGCCCTTCATGCGCTCGTAGTTCATCGAGTGCATGAGCTGGTCGATCTGGGCATCGCTCGGGCGAGCGGCGAAGGCCGGCGCCGCGCACAGGGCGGTGCTCAGCAATAGGATGGAAAGGCTGCGGGACAGTGTGGACATCGTGGTTCTTCCTTGAAGGGGGACGGCATCGTCCGTGGCTGCATCGAGGCCGTCAGTGGCCGTCGTTGCGGGGTTTATCGGGTTCGCCCGCTCGCCGCAGCGATCAGGGGCGGCGCTCGTACTGGCGATAGACCGGACGCGCGGCGGCGTTGGAGGCCGCATTGAGCAGGTCCTGCAGGAAAGCGTCGCGCAGCACCTGCTTCGGTGTGCCCGAGCCGTAGCCGTTGCGGCCGTCGGCGCCGTAGCCCTGCTGCGACATCTGTTCCAGCACGCGGCGGCCCTCGGGGGTGCGCGACAGCTGGGTCAGCGTCTGCAGCTCGGAGGCGCTGAAGCCGCCGTTGCTCTGCTCGAAGCCGTTACGGTCGTAGACATTGCCGTAGGCGTCGCGGCCGTAGTTGCTGTCGTCGTAGCGGTTGTCTTGACGGCCGTCGTCGTACTGGTTTGCCGAGGCGGCGCTGGCGGCATTCTGCAACTGCTGCATGAAGCCGCTCTGCACGCCGGCGTACTTGCGCAGGACTTCCTGGTCGGTGGCATTGGCCGGCCGCCCGACCACCGCCTCGGCGATGGCCTGGGCCGATTGCAGGGTTTGCCGTTGCGCGCGCGGCGAGGCGATGGCGTCGACGTTGGCCGGGTCGAGGTAGGCGTCCTGCGCCGTGGCCGGCGCGGCGGCGAACAGTGCGGCGAACATTACCGCTGCGAGCCGGACCGCTGCGAGCGGGGCTGCGGCGAGCGGGCGGGGCAGGCGCTGGCGCATACGGACTTCCTCCTTGGACCGGTCCCGGCATGGTCCGCCTCGCCCGCGGCCGCGTCAACGACGGCCCGCACAGCCGCCCGCCGCGGTCAAGCCCGGCTTCAGCCGCGGTTCGCCCGGCTCCCGTCGAGGCCGCGTAATGGACGCGACCGCGCGCCGGTCTACAATCGCCGGCGGAGGAGAGCATGGTGGATCTGTCGATCACGATTCCCGAACAGGAATTGGTCGAGCGCTTCGTGCGTTCGACCGGTCCGGGCGGGCAAAACGTAAACAAGGTCGCGACTGCGGTGGAATTGCGCTTCGATATCGCGCAATCGCCCTCGTTGCCCGAGGCCGTGCGCGAGCGTTTGCTGAGCAAGCGCGACCGGCGCGTGACCACCGACGGCGTGCTGGTGATCAGCGCGCAGCGGTTCCGCACCCAGGAACGCAACCGCGAGGACGCCCGCGTGCGCCTGGCCGCCTTCGTCGACAGCGGCCTGCGCGCGCCCAAGCCGCGCATCGCCACCAAACCCAGCCGTGCCTCCAAGGAACGCCGCCTCGGCGCCAAGCGCGAACGCAGCACGACCAAGCGCGGTCGTTCGCAAAGTAATTGGGACTGACGGAGCACGCATGCAGCAGCCAGCCCGCGACGACATCGTCCTGACCTTGCCGCCGAACGTGCCGCAAGTGCGTTTCAACCGTTTCACCCGCTGGGTCGGCCGCACCATCCTGCGGCTCGGCGGCTGGCGCATGGTCGGCGCGTTTCCCGACATTCCGCGCGCGGTGCTGATCGGCGCGCCGCATTCCTCGAACTGGGACGGCGTCTGGGGGTTCGCGGCCAAGGCGGCGATGGGCCTGGACGTGAAGGTCCTCGGCAAGGACTCGCTGTTCCGCGTGCCTCTGCTCGGCGGGCTGCTGCGTTCGCTCGGGGTGATCCCGGTCAACCGCAGCGCCGCGCACGGCGTGATCGAACAGGCCGCGGCGATGATCCGCGCCCAGGAGCATTTCTGGTTCGGTCTCGCGCCCGAAGGCACGCGCAAAGTCGTCGAGCGCTGGAAAGCCGGGTTCTGGAAGATCGCCAAGGCGGCCGACGTGCCGGTGGTGCCGGCGTATTTCCACTACCCCGACAAGATCATCGGCATCGGCGAGGCGTTCCAGCTCGGCGACGACATGGATGCCGACATGCGCCGCATCCGCGACTGGTACAAGCCCTGGCAGGGCAAGCACCACGGCACGACCTGATCTGGGCTGACCTGGCCGGCCGGTTTCTGCGGGTTAATTCAGGCGTTTGTCGGCGCGTTTATTTGCGGGGACGCCTGGCGCGTTTGCCGCCGGGTTTGCCGGCCTCGCCGGCGCTGTCGATCTGTTCGAGCTGCAGGCGCAGATCGTTCAAGGTCGAGACGATGTGGGCGCACAGCAGGTCGGCCACGCGCGCGGAGTCGCGCGCCAACCAGGCGTCGAGGATCTCGTGGTGCTCGCTGCTCGCGCGGGCCTCGCGGCCTTCCGGCTCCAGGTGCTTGCGCACATAGCGTTCGGCCAGCACCTGCAGGCGTTCGACCAACTGGGTGGTGACGTGGCGGCCGCCCGGCCGCACCAACGACAGGTGGAAGGTGCGGTTGAAGCGCACCGCGCTGTGGACGTCGGCCTTCGAGGCCGTTTCCAGGGCGGCCAGGGCCGTCCCGGCGGCCTTGCGTTCGTCCTCGCTGGCTTCCAGGCAGGCATGCGCGGCGGCGTCGGGTTCGATCTTCAGGCGCAGCGCGAACACTTCCTCGGCCTCGCCGGCGGTCATCGCCGGCACGAAGAAGCCGCGGTTGGGATGCGAGCTCAACAAGCCCTGTTGTTCCAGCCTGCCTAAGGCTTCGCGCAGCGGAATCTTGCTGATGCCGAGTTCCTCGGCGAGCAGCTCCTGGCGGATCGGCGCGAGCGGCGGAATCTGCGTCGACAAAATGCGTTCGCGGACCACTTCGAAGGCTTGGTCGGACAGCGAACGGGGGACGATGCTCATGCGTTCAGTCTACCCAACCGCCAGCGTCTGCGGCCTGTCCGCGGGCGCTGCGTACGTCTCGGCGAGGGCATGGCCGGAAAGCAGGGCTGGCGAGGGTCGGCTCATTCGAATTCGAGGCTCGCGAATCCCGTGCTCGCGAAAGCGCGGCCGGCGGCGGCGTCGAATGGGGCGTTCTTCGCCGCAGGCAGGGCGGTGACAGGGATCGCCGTCCGTCGGCGCACGGGCGTCTGACCGGCACGGTGATCGTCTCCACAGACTGACGTCACGGAATCGGTCCAAGTTAGCAGATACCGTATACGGTATACAAAATAGCCTGGCGACATGTCAGGCGCGTGACCGGCCTGGCAGGGGGCCCGCCGGTGAACAGATTCGGGACCGATCGAGGGGCAGGCCAGGCCTGCACCGCGAACCCGGCTGCCCGGCGGATGGGGGCTGCGCCAACGCGCGCCGACCGATTCGCGACGTCTGCCGCGCCCGTCCTGGATCCGCCGGCCGTCCCGTCCCCCACGAACGTGCGCGATGCGCGCGTCCCCGCCACCGAGTCAGCAACTCACCGAGCAAGGAGAGCCGCCCTCATCCACTCGTCCGACCGTCGATGACTTTCCGCAATCCGGAGCCACGGACCCGATCGCCAGGCCGCATGTCGCCGCCGCATCGGGCCCGACGTCCAATCAAAGGAGAATGCGATGTCTTTTGCACCCAAACCGGGGCCGACCCAAGCGCTCATGCTTGGCGCCGTCGTTACCGCCGTCAGCTTTCTGAGCTATGCCTTGCCCTGGGACACCCTGAGCGGCGCGTCCGCCGAATCGAACCCGCTTCGATCGAGTTCGATTCAAGCCAGTTCGATTCAAGCCGGCTCGAGCGCCGCCACCTCGCTGCAAACCGCCAACCTGGCCACCGGCCATGGCGCGATGGCCGCGCAGGCGGCCGCCGCGCGCTTCGCCGCAGTGCGTAAGTCGCCGGCGACAGAACGGCAGATCTTCGACGCGCACCAGCAAGACCGCGCCGCCGAGCCCTCGCTGCGCATTCCCTACCAGCCGTTGCTGCGCGAACGCGCCGACACCGACTACGACGGCGCCGACGCGCGTCGCGACATCCTGCAGCGGCCGTCGTTGGCCAAATTCAGCGCGCGCAGCCTGCAGGCGGCCGCGGCGGCTTGCGACGTCAATCAGTTCGCCAGTCTCAGCGGCGACGCCCTGGTCGCCGCGGTCAAAAGCGCCGACACCGATTGCATCAACCAGTTGTTCGGCCTGAGCGGCACCACCGCCTACGGCACCTTCCGCGAAGCGCAGATGGTGACCGTCGCCAACGCCCTGGCCACGTCCGCGCGCGACTACAACGGCACCAACGTCGGCAGCACTCTGCAACTGGTGCTGTTCCTGCGCGCCGGTTACTACGTGCAGTTCTACGACACCAGCGTCGGCAGTTACGGCGCGCCGTTGAAGAACGCGATCCGTCCAGCGCTCGACGCCTTCGCCGCCAACGCGAACTTCGGCCTGGTCAACGACGTGCACGGCGAAACCCTGGCCGAGTTCGTCACCCTGATCGACAGTTCGATCGAGAACGCGCGCTATCTGTACGTGGTCAAGCGCCTGCTCGACAGCTACAACAGCAGCTACAACGCGTATTACTGGATGAAGGTGGCGGTCAACAACGCCTACAACGTGACCTTCCGCGGCCACCAGGACGAGGCGTTCCGCGTCGCGGTGCAGGCCGATCCCTCGATCGTCGACACGCTGTACAACTTCGCCAACACCCACTTCGCGATGCTGGGCCAGGCCGACGACTATCTGGTGGCCAACGCCGGCCGCGAAATCGGTCGCTTCCTGCAGTACACCGGCAACGTCAAGAGCATCGCCCAGTCGCGGGCGAAGACCCTGCTCGACCGCTCATCGGTGTCGGGGCCGACCGCGCGCCTGTGGGTCGGCATCGGCGAGATGGTGGATTACTTCGACAAGGCCAACTGCGGCTACTACGGTCTGTGCGACTTCAAGGCCCGGGTCGATGCGGCAGCGTTGCCGATCCGCCACACCTGCAGTCCGACCCTGCGCCTGCGCGCGCAATCGATGACCGCGGCCCAGCTGGCCGATACCTGCGCGATCGTCGCCGGCGAAGAAACCTATTTCCATCGGACCATGGCCACCGGCGGCGTGCCGGTCGCGAACGACCAGAACGCCGCGCTGGAAATGGTGGTGTTCGACAGCAGCACCGACTACGGCATTTATGCCGGCGCGCTCTACGGCATCAACACTAACAACGGCGGCATGTACCTGGAAGGCAATCCGGCCGCGACCGGCAACCAGGCGCGCTTCATCGCCTACGAGGCCGAATGGATGCGACCGCAGACCTTCGAGATCTGGAACCTCACCCACGAGTACATCCATTACCTCGACGGCCGCTTCAACATGTTCGGCGACTTCAATGCGGCGATGAAGCAAAAGACCGTGTGGTGGGTCGAAGGCTTCGCCGAATACATGTCGTTCTCGTACCGCAACCTGGCCAACACGGCGGCGCAAAGCGAGGCCGCGCGCGGTACCTACGCGCTCAGCCGGGTCTATCAGAACGACTACAACAGCGGCCAGAACCTGGTCTACCGCTGGGGCTATCTGGCGGTGCGCTTCATGTTCGAACAGCGCCGCAGCGAAGTGAACAGCATCCTGGGCTACTTCCGCCCCGGCAATTACACCGGCTACGCCACCTTCATGGGCGGTATCGGCAGCAACAACGACGCGGCCTTCCGTGCCTGGCTGCCCTGCGTCGCCACGCCGGACGCGCCCGGTTGCGGCGGCACGCCGAACCAGTCGCCGGTGGCCGCGTTCGGCCATGCCGCCAACGGTCTGACGGTGAACTTCAGCGACAGCTCGTCCGATCCCGACGGCAGCATCGCTTCGCGCGCGTGGAGCTTCGGCGACGGCACCAGCTCCACCGCCACCCACCCCAGCAAGACCTACGCCGCCGCGGGCACCTACACGGTGAAGCTCACGGTCACCGACAACCGCGGTGCGACGGCGACCACGAGCAAGTCGGTGACGGTCACCGGCGGCACCTCGAACACTCCGCCGGTGGCGGCGTTCACCACCCGTATCGAAGGCCTGAAGGTGAGCTTCACCGATGGCTCCTCCGATGCCGACGGCAGCATCGTTTCGCGCGCCTGGAACTTCGGCGACGGCACCCGCTCGTCCGCGACCAACCCGGTCAAGACCTATGCCGCAGCGGGGACCTATGCGGTGCAGCTGACCGTGACCGACAACCGCGGTGCACGCACCACGGTCGCCAAGAGCGTGACGGTGACCAGCGGCGGCAGTCTGCCGGAATGCAGCGCGGCCGACGCCCGCGAGCTCGGCCGCAACTGTTCGCGCAGCAACCTCGCCGCCTCGGCCGACGGTTATGTGTACATGTATGTGCAAGTGCCGCAGGGCACCACGCAGTTGCGCATCACCACCTCCGGCGGTACCGGCAATGCCGACCTCTACGTCAACACTTTGGGTGCCTGGGCCACGCGCTCGGCGCATAACTATCGTTCGACCGCGAGCGGCAACACCGAGACGCTGACCGTCAACAACCCGCCGGCCGGCTATGTCTACGTGAGCCTGCACGGTGCCACCGCCTTCAGCGGCGTGCGCTTGAGCGTGCAGTACTGAACCGGCGTTATCGAGCCTGCACTATCGAGCTTGAGCAAGACTGAAGTCCGAGTGACTTCGACGGGGCGGGGGCGCGAGCTCCCGCCCCGCTTTTTCCATCGCCAACGAGCGGCGATCGGCGATCAGCGATCGGATTGGCCGGTCGCGTAGTAATCGCCGCGGACGAACAGGTCCGGCTGGATCAGCTCGGTGAACGCCCGCGCCTGCGGCGACAGGTATTTGCCCTTGCGCACCACCACGCCATAGCTGCGCGACGGGAAGTACTCGGCCAGCGAGCGCGCCGACAGGCGTGCGCGGTCGGCGTCGGTCAGGCAGATGGCGGTGACGATGCTGATCCCGAGGCCCATCGCCACGTATTGCTTGATGACCTCCCAGCCGCCGACTTCGAGCGCGACCGTGTACGGCACGCGGTTCTGCTGGAACACCACGTCGACCATCCGGTAAGTGGTCAGCCGCTGCGGCGGCAGGATCAGGCCGTAGGGGCCGAGGTCTTGCAGGGTCAGGGTGTCGAGCTTGGCCAGCGGGTGATCGCGCGGGGTGATCAGCATCGGCTCGAAGCGGTAGACCGGGGCGTAGCTGAGGTCGCCGGGCACGTCGAGCATCGAGCCGACCGCCAAGTCGACCGCGTCCGAGCGCAGGAGGTCCAGGCCGCCGGCGCCGGTGACGTTGTGCAGGGTCAGACGGACCTCGGGGTGGGCGGCGCGGAAGGCTTCGACGATCTTCGGCAGCAGATAAAGGATGGTCGAACTGCCGGCGGCGACGTTGAGTTCGCCCGCGTCCAGGCCGCGGATGCGCTCGCGGAAGGTGCCGTCGAGGGCGTCGAGCCCCTCGACCAGGGGCCGGGCCAGTTCGTACAGCTCCTGGCCCTCGCGGGTCAGGGCCAGGCGGCGGCCGCTGCGCTCGAGCAGACGCACCCCCATCTCGCGCTCCAGCGCCTGAAGCTGAAGGGTGACCGCCGGCTGGCTCAAGTACAGCGCCTCAGCAGCTCGTGAGACTGAGCCCAGGCGCGCAGTCTGGCAGAAGGCCCGCAGTGGCTTGAGCCGGTCGCCTTTGTAAGCAAATCGCGGACTTAGGCTGCGTGTCGTGGCCACTTGAGAACTATATATAAGTTACTCAAATGATATGCATTGAAAAAACTTGATTGTCAAATACAAGACGCCAGCGCATGGTCTGGGGCAAGAGGCCGACTCGTCGGGAGCGGCCAGATCCTCACCAAGGATGATCCCCCCAGGAGTCGCACCGATGTCGGCAGTGATCGCGCAATGGCAGCAACCGCAACAGGAGCAACGTCAGCCGGGTGACGGCATCGAGCTCACGGCCAGCCTGGCCGGACAGGAGCAATTGCTGACCCCGGCCGCCCTCGAGTTCCTCGCCGGGCTGCACCGCCGTTTCGAGCCGGTCCGCCAGGCCCGCCTCGCCGCCCGCCGCGAGCGCCAGGCCTTCTTCGACGCCGGCGGCCTGCCGGATTTCCGCACCGACACCGCGGCGATCCGCGCCGGCCACTGGCGGGTCGCGCCGCTGCCGACCGCCTTGCTCGACCGCCGGGTCGAGATCACCGGCCCCTGCGATCCGAAGATGGTGATCAACGCCCTCAACTCGGGCGCCAAGGTCTACATGGCCGACTTCGAGGACAGCACCGCGCCGACCTGGGCCAATCTGCTGACCGGCCAGCGCGCGCTCAAGAAGGCGGTCGCCGGCACCCTCGACTGGATGGCGCCGGACGGCTCCAAGCACTACACCCTCAAGCCCTTCGAGGAACAGGCGGTGTTGATGGTGCGCCCGCGCGGCTGGCACCTCGACGAAAAGCACCTGCGCATCGACGGCGCGCCGATCTCCGGCGGCCTGTTCGACCTGGGCCTGTTCGCCTTCCACAACGCCGCCGCGCTGGTCGCCAAGGACCGCGGCCCGTATTTCTACCTGCCCAAGCTGCAGTCGATGGAAGAGGCGCAGCTGTGGAACGACGTGCTCGACCAGGTCGAGCGCGCGCTGGGCCTGGCCGCCGGCCAGATCAAGGTCACGGTGTTGATCGAGACCCTGCCGGCCGTGTTCGAGATGGACGAGATCCTGCACGCGCTGCGCGGCCGCATCGCCGGCCTCAACTGCGGCCGCTGGGACTACGTGTTCTCCTATCTCAAGACTTTCCGCGCGCATCGCGACAAGGTGCTACCCGAGCGAGGCCAGGTCACCATGACCCAGCCGTTCCTGCGCGCTTATTCGGAACTGCTGATCCAGACCTGCCACAAGCGCGGCGCGCATGCGATGGGCGGCATGGCCGCGCAGATCCCGATCAGCGGCGACGAAGCCGCCAACGAGGCCGCGCTGGCCAAGGTGCGCGCCGACAAGCTGCGCGAAGTCACCGCCGGCCACGACGGCACCTGGGTCGCGCATCCGGCGCTGATCCCGCTGGCGATGCGCATCTTCGACGAACGCATGCCGACCCCGCACCAGCAGCACGTGCTGCGCGACGACGTGCTGATCATCCGCGACGACCTGATCAAGCCCTCGTTCGGCACCATCACCCGCAGCGGTTTCGAAGGCAACGTCGAAGTCTGCGTGCGTTACCTGGCCGCCTGGCTCGAAGGCAACGGCTGCGTGCCGATCCATTGGCTGATGGAAGATGCCGCGACCGCCGAGATCGCCCGCACTCAGTTGTGGCAGTGGCTGCACGCCGATGGCTTGTTCCTCGACGACGGCACGCCGCTCGATTTCGCCTTGCTCGAACGCGCCTTGATCGGCCTGCCGAGCAAGCTCGCCGACCGCATGAAGCTGCCGGGCGGCAGCAAGCTCGACGAAGCCATCGCGATGCTCGACGCGCTGACCCATGCCGACACGCTCGCGGAGTTCCTGACCCTGCCGGCCTACGAACGCATCGACTGACCCGCTGCCACCTCACCACACCCCACGTCACACGACCCATACGTAAGGAATCGAAGTCATGAGCCACACCCTGCCGACCGCCGATCAACTCCGTACCGACTGGGCCACCAACCCGCGCTGGGCCGGCATCACCCGTCCGTATTCGGCCGAGGACGTGGTGCGCCTGCGCGGTACCGTGCCGGTCGAGCATTCGATCGCCAAGCTCGGCGCCAACAAGCTGTGGAAGTCGCTGCACACCGAAGACTTCGTCAACGCGCTCGGCGCGCTGACCGGCAACCAGGCCATGCAGCAGGTCAAGGCCGGGCTCAAGGCGATCTATCTGTCGGGCTGGCAGGTCGCCGCCGACGCCAACATCGCCGGCGAGATGTACCCCGACCAGTCGCTGTACCCGGCCAACTCGGTGCCGCAGGTCGTGCGCCGCATCAACAACACCCTGCTGCGCGCCGACCAGATCCAGTGCTCGGAAGGCAGCGGCGATGTCGACTTCCTGCAGCCGATCGTGGCCGACGCCGAGGCCGGCTTCGGCGGCGTGCTCAACGCCTTCGAGCTGATGAAGGGGATGATCGAGGCCGGCGCTTCGGGCGTGCATTTCGAAGATCAGCTGGCTTCGGTCAAGAAGTGCGGCCACATGGGCGGCAAGGTGCTGGTGCCGACCCGCGAAGCGGTCGAGAAGCTGGTCGCCGCGCGTCTCGCCGCCGACGTCATGGGCGTGCCGACCCTGATCGTCGCGCGCACCGACGCCGAGGCCGCCGACCTGCTGACCGCCGACATCGATCCGAACGACCAGCCCTTCACCACCGGCGAGCGCACCGTCGAAGGCTTCTACAAGACCCGCAACGGTCTCGACCAGGCGATCAGCCGCGGCCTGGCCTATGCGCCCTATGCCGACCTGGTGTGGTGCGAAACCGGCAAGCCGGACCTGGAGTTCGCGCGCAAGTTCGCCGAGGCCATCCATGCCAAGTTCCCGGGCAAGCTGCTGGCCTACAACTGCTCGCCGAGCTTCAACTGGAAGAAGAACCTCGACGACGCGACCATCGCCAAGTTCCAGAAGGAAATCGCCCGCTACGGCTACAAGTTCCAGTTCATCACCCTGGCCGGCTTCCACAGCCTCAACTACGGCATGTTCAACCTCGCCCACGGTTATGCGCGCCGCCAGATGAGCGCGTTCGTGGAACTGCAGGAAGCCGAGTTCGCCGCCGCCGAGAAGGGCTTCACCGCGGTCAAGCACCAGCGCGAGGTCGGCACCGGTTATTTCGACGCGGTGACACAGACCATCCAGGGCAACCAGTCCTCGACCGTGGCGCTGAAGGGTTCGACCGAGGAAGAACAGTTCCACGACGACAGCAAGGCAGCCGCCTGAGCCGTCGTTCGCACGTCGCAAGGGGATAGGGACGAGGAAGGGCTCCGCAAGGGGCCCTTCTTCGTTGTGGCGCGCGGCACGACGGGCTGGGAGTCGGGAATGGGGAATGGGGAATGGGGAATGGGGAATGGGGAATGGGGAATGGGGAATGGGGAATCGGGAATCGGGTTGGGACGCCGTGGAGGAGCGGCCCGTTCAAGTGTGCTGCGACAAGCCGACGTCGCCCTCGGTGTCGGGCCCCCGATGCGGTCGGCCGCCGGCTGCTGGTCGGTCCGAGCGGGCGAGGGCCCGGTCGCCGGTCACCATGAACAGGCCGCCGCGACTTCGCCTGGGCCGGCCCTTCCCGCGAAAAACGCAAGCCTCGCGCTGTTTCCTGCGCGCAACACCTTGTCGTCGCGGCCACGATATTGCAACGTAATGGCTGCGCAATGGTCCGCGGATGCCGGCGCGGGCTGGCCGTTTCGGCCGCAAACCCGCGTTAGCAGTTCAGACCAGATGCTATCCTGCTGGTGGAACCCCACAGGATGAGGGGTGTGGGGAGATCGGGATGAATCGCGACATGGCGGTGCCCTCGATGGGCCGCGAAACCGACAACTCGACGACGACCGCGGCGCCAACGGACGTGGCTATGGCCGTGCTGACGCCCGGCGAATTCGAGCTGTTCGCCGAGATCGGGCGGCCGCGCCGGGTCGAAGCCGGGCAGGTGCTGTTCCGCCGCGGCGAACTCGGCACCACCATGTTCGTGATCGCGCGCGGTGCGATCGTCCTCGACTTCGGCGACGACCTGGTCACCAAGCGCCTGGGCGTGCGCGAGTTCTTCGGCGAGCTCGGCCTGCTGATCGGCGACCACGCCCGCAGCGCCGATGCGATCGCCGCCACCGACGGCCTGTTGGTCGAACTGCGCCACGAAGAATTTCAAAGGCTGGTCGACCGCGACCCGTCCCTGGTCTCGTACTTCCTGCGCCGCGCGATCATGCGCGTGGTGCTCAACGAACAAAGCCTGATCCGACGCCTGCGTCGCCGCAACCAGGACCTGGAAGCGGCGCTCGACAGCCTGTATGCGACGACCCACCAGCTCAATCAGACCGAAGAGCTGATCCGCACCGACGACCTGACCGGCCTGTACAACCGCCGCGGCCTGACCCTGCACCTGCAGGAAAGCCGCACCGTCGGCATGCCCGACACGATGGGCCTGATCCTGATCGACTGCGACCGCTTCAAGCAGGTCAACGACGACCACGGCCATCTGGTCGGCGACCGCGTGCTGCAGAGCGTTGCCAACATCCTGCGCTCGGTGGCCGGCCCCGAGGACATCGCCTGCCGGCTCGGCGGCGATGAATTCTGTCTGCTGGTCGCCGCCTCGACCCGCCAGGACGTGATGCGCTTCGCCGACTTCATCGTCTCGACCGTGCACGGCCTGCTGCTGATTCCGCAATCGCCGCCGACCATCTGTCCGGTCAGCGTCGGCGCCTGCCTGGTCAGCGCGAAGCACGAATGGAACGACTGGTATGCGCACGCCGACGGCGCGCTGTACCAGGCCAAGCGGTTGGGCGGCAACCGTGTGCATTGGCAGGACGCGGAACTGACGTCGGCATGAGCCGCGTCGACAAGGATGCCGTCATGAACGACGCCCACCGACCTAACGCCGACGGGCCGCAATTGCGGACGTTGTTGCTGACCGACCTGTGCGATTCGACCACCCTGGTCGAACGCCTCGGCGACGGTCCGGCTGCGTCGCTGTTCCGCGAGCACGACCGCCTGGTGCTGCAGTTGCAGCAGCGTTGGCGCGGCCGCCTGATCGACCGCTCCGACGGCTTGCTGCTGTTGTTTGAGCGGCCGATCGACGGGCTCGGCTTCGCCCTCGACTATGCCCGCGGCCTGCGCGAGCTCGGCGCGCCGCGCAAACTGACCCTGCAGGCGCGCGCCGGCCTGCATGTCGGCGAAGTACTGACCTGGCGCAACAGCGACGAAGCGGTGCAGGTCGGCGCCAAGCCGGTCGAAGTCGAAGGCCTGGCCAAGCCGATGGCGGGCCGGCTGATGGCGACCGCGCGTCCCGGCCAGATCCTGCTGTCGGCGATCGCCGAACCGCTGGCGCACCGCGCCGCGCGCGAACTCGGCGAGCGCGGCCAGCAACTGCTGTGGAAATCGCACGGCCGCTGGCGCTTCAAGGGCGTGCCCGAGCCGCAGGAAATCTACGAGGTCGGCGAGCCCGGCATCGCGCCCTTGCGCGCGCCGCCGAACGGGCCCAAGGCCTGGCGCGACATTCCCTTGTGGCGGCGTCCGGCCGCGCTCGCCGCCGAAGTCGCCTTGCTCGCGATGATCGGCACCGGCGTGTGGTTCGCGACCCGGCCGCAGCCGGCGATCGCCTTCAACCAGCGCGACTGGGTGGTGGTCGGCGACCTGCGCAACCTGACCGGGCAGGGCGTGCTCGACGATTCGCTGGAACAGGCCTTCCGCATCAGCCTGGAGCAGTCGCGCTACGTCAACGTGCTGTCCGACCTCAAGGCGCGCGACACCCTCGATCGCATGCAGCGCAAGGTCGACACGGTGCTCGACCGCGCGGTCGCCTCGGAGATCGCGCTGCGCGACGGCGCGCGCGCGGTGATCCTGCCGACGGTGGCCGAAGTCGGCGGCCGGGTGCGGGTCAGCGCCGAAGTGATCGATCCGCATACCCAGACCACGGTCTATGCCGAGTCGGCCGACGGCGTCGGCGCGGCCTCGGCGCTGACCTCGATCGACGAGGTCACCAGCGCGCTGCGCGGCAAGCTCGGCGAAGCGCTCAAGAGCATCGACAAGGATTCCGAGCCGCTGCCCAAGGTCGCGACCGGCAACCTCGATGCGTTGCGCGCCTATGCGCTCGGCAGCAAGGCTTATGCGCATCGCCAGTTCGACGAAGCCCTGCAGTACTTCCAGCGCGCGGTCCAGATCGACCAGAAATTCGCCCTCGCGCACATGGGCATCATGCGCGTCTACGTCAGCAACGCCGACACCGACAAAGCACGGCCCTACCTGGAGCGCGCGCAGGAATTGCGCGACCACCTGACCCCGCGCGAAGCCCTGTACCTCGACGCCTGGGCGGCCGAATTCGGCCCGCAGCCGTCGCTGCATGCGCCGGGCAAGTGGAAGCTGCTGGCCGGGGTGTATCCGGATTACTTCGCCGGGCGCTATCAATACGCCTGGTCGGAGTTCCTCGCCAACCGCTTCGACAGCGCGCTGGCCGCGACCACCGCCGCGACCGCGCCGCAGGAGCCCTTGCGCAACGTCGCCTTCGAGCTGGCCGGGCGCATCCACTTGTCGCAGGAGCGCTATGCCAAGGCTCTGGATTCCTTCAAGCAGGCCGAACTCAGCGGCCATTACCCGCCCAACCGCCGCCATGCCTCGGCGCTGGCGGCGATGCGCCGTTTCGACGAAGCCAACCGCATCCTCGATTCGCTGACCGAGCAGGGCCGGTCAGTCAGCGGGCACCTGCCCGACCAATTCGAGCGCATCGCCGTGCCCCTGGACCAGGGCCAGTACGCCAAAGCCGCCGAGATCGCGCGCGAAGCCGCGCGCGCTTCGCGCGGCGCCAGCATCCTGGTCCGGCATCCGTTGCGGTTCACCGAGCTGGTCGTGCGCAGCGTCTCCGGCAAAGACCAGCCGACCTCGGCCGAGATCGAGCTGTTCGCCGATGCGGTGCTGGCCGATGCCGGCAAGCCCAACAGCGCCGACCACGACGATCTGGCCTTGAATGCGCTGGCCGCGGTGCGCCTGGCCCAACGCCAGGGCGACCGCGCCCTGGCCGAGCGCCTGTTGCCGCGCGTGGTGAAGGCGGTCAACAGCAGCGGCAGCAGCCTGTCGCGCAAGTTGCTGCAGGTCGCGCGCGCCGAGCAGCTGCGTCTGGCCGGTAAACCCGATGAGGCGATCCGCGAATTGCGCGGCCTCAGCGACGGCAGCGAACCCTTCCAGGCCCACGTCGCCTTGCGCGATGCGCTGCTTGCGGCCGGTCGCAAAGACGATGCCGCCACCGAAACCCGTTGGATCGCCGCCCATCGCGGCCGCGCCTACGCCGATCCGGCTGGCGGCCAGGTGTATCTGGCGATGAACGTCGCCGATGCTTCGGTGGCGCAGCGCGACACGGCGAAAGCCACCGTCGCCGTCGCCGCGGTCAAGCCAGGCGGCTGATCCGCACGGCGGTGCCAGCCTGCGCAGACGCGCAGGCCGGTCGATTCGAGCCGATGCCCGGTCCGGCGCATCGGACTAGCGCTCCGAACCGGGTTCTCCGAACGGTTGCTTCGAACTGGTGTTCGAACTTGTGTTCGAGCTGGTGTTTGGCGACCGATACGATCGATCAGCGCGACGGCAGGCCCCCGCCTACCGTCGCGCCTGCACTCAAGCCAGGGTGCTGCCCGAGCCGCCGCCGAGGCTGGCCTGGACCTGACCGACTTCGAGCATGAACACGACGGTGTGGGTGCCGGCCGCGGTCAGGTTGCCGCGCAGCTCGTCGCGCGCGGCCTGCACTTCTTCCTTGCTGGCCAGCGAGTTGACCCGCAGGCAGCTGGCACCGGCCAGCGCCGCCTGGGTCTGCTGCGGCGCGAGGCCGAGGCTGTTTTGCAATGCGGCGCCGGGGTCCTTGGCGAATTCAGTGCGGAACTTGTCGTCCGAGCTGAGCAGATCGAGCAGGCGGTCGGCGACCTCGGGTGCCAGCGGCGGGTGCCCGTTCTTTTGATTGTTGTCGATAGACATCTGTTTCCCCTTGTGAAGACCCGTTGCGGGTCTGTCTGCGGCCGAATTTATCGCTGTTGAGGAGCGGCGAACAGCATCCGCTCACCCGCCTAGCACGCAAAAACGCCGAATCGCCGGCCATTCGCGCCTTCGCGCGGTTCCGTTGGTCGGTCCGTAGCCCTCTGCGGCGTACCCGTTCAGCTGCGATGCGCGCGCTGGAACGGCAGTGCGGCGATGGGCATGATACGGAGCCCGCATGACCGGCCGGCGGCGATCCGCTCGCCGCGCCGCGACCATCGCCGCCGCCCAGGACTCTCGATGCGCATCCGCCGTTGCTCCGTGCTTTTCCTCGAGCCGCGCGAGCACGTGGCCTTCGATCTGTCGTCGCTGCTGTCCGGCGGCGCCGGTTTGTCGCGGCAACTGCGTTGGCTGGCGCTCGCCGCCCACCTCGACGGCGAGGTCGAAGTCGACGCCGCACAACGCGAACTGCTCGGTCGCCTGAGCCCGGGCGACTGGATCGAAGCCAGCGCGCTGGGCACGGCCGATGCCGCGGCGCTGGCGCAGTTGCTCGAAGCCGGCCTGGTGCTTTGCGACGCGGCCGACGCGAACCCGCAATGCCTCGTTTACCGCGAACGCGACGAACGCCTGCGCAGCGGCCATTGGTTTGCGCCGGCGGCGATGCTGCATCGTCTGGCGCGTTGGCAGGGGCTGGACGCCGTCGCCGCGATGGACGCCAACGAGCTGCATACCGCGGCCGACCTGCGCCGAAAACTCGGCGCGCCGCCGGCGCCGGTGCTCGAACGGTGCCCCGCCGAACAACGCATCGCCTTGCCGCGCACCGACGGCAACGAGTTCGATGCCTTGCTCGCGCGCCGTTCTACCTGCCGCAACTTCGATGCCGTGCGCACGCTGCCGCAGGCCCTGTTCGCGCACATGTTGCAACGGGTGTTCGCCGCGCAGGCCCTGGTCAAGGTCGAGGACGACACCGTATTCCTCAAAAAGCACACGCCGTCCGGCGGCGGCCTGCACGCTACCGAGGCTTATCTGATCGTGCAGCGCGTCGACGGTGTCGAGCCGGGGCTGTATCACTACCACGCGCTCGATCACGCGCTCGAACCCTTGCCGGCACCGCAGGCGCCGCTGCACGAGTTCGCCTTGCGTGCGCTGGCCGGGCAGCACTGGTTCGCCGATGCGCCGGCGATGGCGGTGCTGACGCCGCGGTACGCACGCAGCTTCTGGAAGTACCGCCAGCACGCCAAGGCTTATCGCGCCCTGGTGCTCGACAGCGGCCACCTGTCGCAGACCCTGTATCTCAGCGCGACCGAGCTCGGGCTCGGCGCGTTCGTGACCTCGGCGATCAACGAAGTCGACATCGAGCAAGCCTTCGGCCTCGACGCGCTCGCCGAAGGGCCGTTGGCGATCTGCGGCTTCGGTTGGCGCGGCGAGCGCATGACCAACGCCGAGTTCGACCCGGCCGGCGCGGTCTGGGGCGCGGGCGCATCGCCCGGCCGATCGCCCGGCCGATGAGGCGCTGCAACGCAGCGTGCCAGCCGGCGGGGCGACGCCCGTCGTCGGCGGGCGCATCCTGAGGCCTCCGTATCCCCCGATTGAGGCGCGACGCCATGTGGCCCGACCGTCGTATCCAGGACTTGTTCGGCATCCAATTGCCGATCGTGCAGGCGCCGATGGCCGGCCCGACCCTCGCCGACATGGTGATCGGCGCCGCCCAGGCCGGCGCGCTGGGTTCGTTACCCTGCGCCCTGCTCAGCGTCGAACAAGCGTATGAGCAATGCCGGTTGATCCGCGCCGCGACCGATCGTCCGCTTAATCTCAACTTCTTCTGCCATCGCCCGGCGCCGGCCGATGCCGGGCGCGAATCGGCCTGGCGCGAGCGCCTGGCGCCGTATTACCGCGAGTTCGGCCTCGACCCGGCGATGCCGGTGCCGGCCTCGGACCGCACCCCCTTCGGCGACGCCTACTGCGAACTCGTCGAAGAGGTGCGGCCGGAAGTGGTCAGCTTCCACTTCGGCCTGCCCGAGCCGCGCCTGCTCGATCGCGTTCGCGTCGCCGGTGCGCGCATCGTGTCCTCGGCGACCACGGTCAGTGAAGCGCGCTGGCTGGAAGCGCAGGGCTGCGACGCGATCATCGCCCAGGGCGCCGAGGCCGGCGGCCATCGCGGGTTGTTTCTCGGCGACGAGCTCGAGATATCCACCCAGGTCGGCCTGTTCGCGCTGTTGCCGCAGGTGGTCGATGCGGTGCGGGTGCCGGTGATCGCCGCCGGCGCCATCGGCGACGCGCGTGGCATCGTCGCCGCGTTCGCGCTCGGCGCGGCGGCGGTGCAGATCGGCACCGCCTATCTGTTCTGCCCGGAGGCGAAGTTGTCGCCGCTGCATCGGCAGGCCTTGAACGAAGCGCGCGACGACCAGACCGCGCTGACCAATCTGTTCACCGGGCGTCCGGCGCGCAGCATCGTCAACCGCCTGATGCGCGAGGTGGGGCCGATGTCGGCGCTGGCGCCGGCGTTCCCGCTGGCCGGCGGCGCGCTCGCGCCTTTGCGCGCGCAGGCCGAGGCAGCCGGTGCCGCCGATTTCATGTCGTTGTGGTCGGGGCAGGCAGCGCGCCTGGGCCGCGAATTGTCGACTTACGAACTGACCCGGACCCTCGCCGAGGAAACCCTGGCGCGGTTGCGGCGCTGACGGTCGGCTGCGCCGCGGCACGCCGACCGTCGCGCGAAAACTGAGACCCAGAGCGGGTTCTTGCGCCTGTTGGCGGTAGCGTCGTGGCTGCTAAGCTCGGCCGAACCGCCGGTCGGCGCCGCGGCGCTCTGCGCGAGCGGGCAGGCCTCGTCGTGTTGCACATCGCGATGCCGGCGGCCGAATTCCTCAGGTCGTTCCGTCGTCGGCCATCGACCGTTGCGGACCGGCCCGGGGCGAAGTTTCCTCGCGGGGCCGATCGAGGAGGGAGGGGATCGCGACGGATGCGCGCTCGATGCCGGCGCATGCGACCGAAGCGTTCGCCTTCCGCACGGATCGGATAAGGATGGTCTGATGCGTTTGTTGTGTTCCGCCTCGCGCCTGAACCGCGAGGCCGTGGCGAGCACGGGCTCGAAACGCCGCCGTTGGGCGATGATCGCCCTGCTGGCGGTCTGCGAGGTGTCCTGGGCGCAGGGCGTATTGGTCGGTTGTCCGGGGTCCACCCCTGCGCGCGCGCTGCCCGAGCCGGCGCTGTGCCTGCAGCGGGCGAAGCTGGCGCCGGCGCAGGCCGCCGGCGAGAGCGGGGTCAAGGCTTTGTTCGCGCGGTCCAAGGCGCAACTCGATGCCGGCCATATCGAGGACGCCGAGCGCTCGCTCGATTGCGCCGAGGCGGTGATCGGCGGCGAGGGCAATGCCGCCCTGCGCTACGAACTGGAGCGGCGGCGCGGCATCCTCGACTTCCGCCGCGAATGGATCCCGCAGGCGCTGGCACGGTTCGAGTGCGCGGCGAGCTTGTCGAGCGCGCTCGACGATTCCGCCGCGACTGCGCGCGACCTCAGCAACGTCGGCGCCGCACTGCGCCGTCTCGGCGACTTCCGCGGCGCCTTGCGCAGCCTGACCGCCAGTCTCGACCTGCAGCGCAAGCGCGGCGAGGTGTCCGGCGCGGTCTTGAACAACATCGCCGACGTCTACCGCGAACTGCGCGAGACCGACACGGCGATGCGTTATTACCGCGAGGCGCTGGCTTCGTACCGGGCCAAGGGCGAGCCGGTCGAGGCCGCGCACGTGCTGGAGACGATGGCCGAGCTGGCGCTCGACAGCGGCGATGCGCCGCAGGCCTCGGCCTGGTTGCAGGAGGCGCTGAGCGTGTACCGCGCCGGCGGCAACCGCGTTTACGAGTTGCGCGTGCACGACGGCCTGACCCGGGTTGCATTGGCGCAGGGCGATCTGGCCCAGGCGCAGCGTTGGAGCGCCGCCGCCCTGGCCCTGTCGGATACCTGGAAGCTGCCGCTGCCGCCGGCGCTGCAGTTGCAGATCGCCCGTACCGCGCAGTTGTCGGGTGCGACCGCCGCCGCGACCACGCGCTTGCGCGAAGCCCTGGCGACGATGCCCGAAGGCGACCCGATGCGGGTGCCGTTGCTGCAGGAACTGGCCACCGCGCAGGAACGCGCCGGCGATGCGCCGGCCGCCAACGCTACTTTGCGCGATGCCTACAGCAAGGCGATCGCGCTGGCGCACGCCCAACACGACCGCCAGTTGGACTGGTTGCGGGTCCGTTTCGAGTCGGCCGAGCAGCAACGCACCATCGCCGCGCTCGAAAGCGAAAACCGTCTGCGCAGCGCGCAGTTTCGCCAGCGCACCCTGTTGTTGGGTTTCGCCGCGGTGCTGGCGGTCGCGGTGTTGCTCGGCTTCTTGCTGTTGCAGCAGCGCCGGCATCAGCGCGCGCGTTTGCGCGAGGAGGCGCAGCGGGTGCGCCACGAAGAGGAACTCGCCCGTTACCGGCGCGAAGCGGACGCTTTGGCCGAAGACCGCAGTCTGTTGCAGGGCTTGCTCGACAGCCGCGACGAGCCGTTGTGCCTGCTCGATGCCGAAGGCCAGGTGCTGGCGGTGAACCGTGCCGGCCGGCTTTGGCTCGGGGCGGGCGAGGACGAGATCCTGGTCGGGCAGCCGGTGTCGGTCTTCGTCGGCGAAACCGGTCGCGCCGCCCTGGCCTCGGCGCTGGAGCGCATGGAAGACAGCGCCGGGCAACGCGTGCAGATCGCCGCGCGCGAAGGCGCGCCCCTGGTCGCGACACTCGAACCCTGGTCGGGCGGCGACGGCCTGATCTTGCTCGCGCCGCACGATCGCGAAGTCGCCGCGTCGCCGGCGCCGTCGCTGTCGCCGGTCGAGATCGCAGCCGAGCCGGCCGATGCCGGCGTCGAGCCGTCGGTGCGCGACGGTTTCCGCCGCAGTCTGGTCGAACTGATGCTGGCCTCGATCGAGGCCTGGGAACGCACCACCGGCACCAGCCGCCTGGAGTTCGCCGAGAAAAGCCGGATCTGGCGGGTCAACATCGACGATGGCCGGCTGCGCGCACGCGCCCTGGAACGCTACCTCACCGTCGCCAAGCTGCCGCGCAACCCGCGCTGGCGCGACGTGCTGCGCTCGGCGTATTTCGTGCTCGGCCGTTGCGACGGGTTGGCGCCGGAAACCCGCGTTTCGCTGCAGCACTGCGTCGATGCGGTGCTGGCCTACACCCGGCGCGACGCCCTGGTCTGACCGACGCGACGTTCCCTGTCGTGTCGGTCAGTGGAACGCTGTGGGTGGCACTCGATAGGCGCTCAGGGGGCACTCAAGGTTTCGGCGGGCAGACCGCGCAGGCGCCGCTCAGGCCCTGGTCGAGCCGATAGCGCTCGTGGTGGCTGCCGTCCAGGTATTCCTTGGGGCCGAGCACGAAGGGCACGGCGTCCTTCAGCGGCGCGACGATCTTGCAATAGCTGACGATGGTCGCGGTGGCCGTGTCCCAGTCGTCCTCTTTCTCGACGATGCCGCACTTGTTCATCAGCTCGTGCAGCTGCGGGCCGTCGAATTCGAACTTGGCGACGATCTTCGGCGTCTCCTTTTCCTTGATGCACCAGTCCGCCGGCACGACCTCGTGGGCCCGGCCGGCGAGCGGCGATGCGAGCAGGACGCCGAACGCGAGGGAGACGACTGCGCGGGACAGGGACATGGGCGATCCGAAGAAGAAGGGCGTGTTTCCAGAGTAGGTGCAGCGGCGCGACGGACGCCAGTTCGGTCGCGGGTATAAAACGGGAATCAATTCGCCTAAGGCTTTGTTTCTTATGGCGTCGCGCCCCCGCTGCGCTCGGCGCCGGCCGGCGCCATGCCTTGCGAAAGCGCCGCTGCCTGCGCCGCAGCCGGGTCCCGCCGCGCTTTCGACCCGCCTTGCTCCCGGCATGGCCCGGCTTCGTCCTTGGCCGCGGCGGCGGCGCTGCCTAGCTTGGATTCGGCGCCACAGCAGCGCCAAAACGCCGGGGAACGGGTGCCGCTTCCCCAGGCGTCGAGTCCAGGGACGGCACGCCCGTCCGTATCGCCCCCTCTGAATCCATCACCTCGCAAGGAATCGCCAATGAAGTCGAAGTCTCTCGCCGCCGCAGTCGTCCTGCTGTTGGGCAGCACCTACGGTGCATCGGCATTCGCCGCCGCCAACCCGGTCGATACGGCCGGCATCCAGCACAACATGTACCTGGGCTGCCTGCTCGACACCGGAGCGACCCAGGCCACCTCGCTGGCCTATGTGGTCGACAAGTGCGGTTTCGACGCCGGCATGTCGACCGAACAGTTCGTCAAGGCCAACCAGCCGATCCTCGATATCGAACCGACCATGCCGCTGGCGCAGAAGATGGCGTCGCAGCGCGGTCGCTACAGTGCGTACGAGTTCTCCTTCTTCGAGCGCATCGACCAGGTCGTCGCCAAGGCTGCCGACCTGGACCAGGCCGATGCCATGTTCGCCGAGCTGGAAGCCGAAGCCATCGCCCAGCTCGACGCCAAGTCGCGCAACGGCAAGGCCATCCTCGGCGGACTCAGCGTCGCCCGTCATTCGAGCCAGTTCTGGGCCAAGCACGTGGCCGAGACCGGCGGTACTTCCAGCACCGGCAAGCGCCGCTGGTGGCACTGGGTGATCATCGTGGCGGTGGACGTCGGCGGCTACCTGCTGTCGGAGAACGTCGGCACCGCGGCCAGCGCCTCCAACACGGCCCACGAGATCCTGCCCCCGTAAGCGAGGTTCGACCTCGACCGAGTGCGGGCGATCCATTGCGTCGCAGGTTCGCTGCGCGCCCGACATCGAAGGATGAAACCAGCCCGGTTGCAGGATGCGGCCGGGCTGTTTCGTTTGCGGGGCAGGGCGGCGGGGCGCTTCGGAGCATCCCGAGTCGGGTCGGCATCGGGTCGCCGCGCACGCCGGCGCGGCCTCGAATCCGCGGACGGACCGGCCATCGTCGACGGCTTGAGCCCCCCGGTGCGGCGTGGCAGGATCGCGCGGGTGACCGGCAGGCCGCAGCGACTCGGCCGTGCGCGGGTTCGCGCCAGCCTGGGTGCGTCGCGGCAGACCGGTCTTCAGCGGGGCGATACCGCAAGCGGGCCGATGCAGCGCCCGGCACGATCGGCAACGTACGGCGCTTGGGGCCGGGGGATTACGCCGTGCGAGGGAAGCCGGCGTCCCAATCGATCAGGAATCGAGAAGCGCCGAACGCGAACCGCACCTAGCATGACAGCACGTACCCCAACCCACAGGACGACTGCCATGAACATCAGCATTCACGCGTGCTTCCTCCCGCACAACGATGCGGACGCGGCAATGACTTTCTACCGCGACACCCTCGGCTTCGAAGTGCGCAAGGACGTCGCTTACGGCGGCATGCGCTGGATCACCGTCGGCCCGGTCGGCCAGCCGGCGACCTCGATCGTGCTGCATCCGCCGGCCGCCAGCCCGGGCATCACCGACGAGGAGCGCCGCACCATCGCCGAAATGATGGCCAAGGGCACCTACGGCATCATCACCCTGGCCACGCCCGATCTCGACGCCACCTTCGCGCGGCTCGAATCGGCCGGCACCGAAATCGTCCAGGAACCGATCGAACAGCCCTACGGCGTTCGCGACTGCGCGGTGCGCGACCCCTCCGGCAACCTGATCCGCATCAACCAGCTGCGCTGAGCCGTCGAGCGAATGCCGTCATGACCCGCAGCGACGTCGCCAGCGCGGCCACGGACCTCGGCAGCGACACGGCGCGGGCCTCGGCTCGGCCGGCGCCCGCGGCAACGCCATCGAGTAAGCGCGGCCGCTCATCGATCTTGATCGCTCGGCGTTACCGTCGATCGCCGCCACACGCTTCCACCACCGACTGAGCGCATCCGCCCGGCAATCCGCCGGGGCCGGGTGGCCGGTCTTCGCAGGAGGTCCTCGTGAACTGGAACAAATGGATTCGGCAGATCCACCGTTGGCTATCGATGATCTTTACGGTGACCGTGATCGCGACTTTCATCGTCCTGGCGCAGGAAAAGCCCATCGTCTGGGTATCCTACGTGCCGTTGGCGCCGCTGGCCTTGTTGCTGCTTTCCGGGCTGTACCTGTTCGCGCTGCCGTATGCGAGCAAGTGGTTCGGCAAACGCGGCGGCGCAAGCGGGCCGTAAACCGCGCGCGCTCGCCGCGCATCGCATGCCTTGGACGGTGGCCGGCCCTGCCGGCGGCCGCGCCAACTCGCAGCAGCATCGCCGCAACCGCGGCGATGCTGCGGGCACTGAATCCAGCGATGCCCCCCCGAGCCAGACCGCGCCCGCGCAGACATCCCGCCCCACCGATGGAGACACGATGAGTAAGGCCACGAGGAAGAACACGCCGTCGTCCGCGCCGCACGCGGCCGACCGCCACGACCTGATCCGCGTGCAGGGTGCGCGCGTGAACAACCTCAAGGACCTCAGCGTCGAGTTGCCGAAGCGCCGCTTGACCGTGTTCACCGGCGTGTCCGGGTCCGGCAAGAGCTCGCTGGTGTTCGGCACCATCGCTGCCGAATCGCAGCGGCTGATCAACGAGACCTACAGTTCCTTCGTGCAGGGTTTCATGCCGTCGATGGCGCGCCCGGAAGTGGACGTGCTCGACGGCCTGACCACGGCGATCATCGTCGACCAGGAACGCATGGGCGCCAACGCCCGCTCCACCGTCGGCACCGCCACCGACGCCAACGCGATGCTGCGCATCCTGTTCAGCCGCCTCGGCAAGCCGCATATCGGCTCGCCCAACGCGTACTCCTTCAACACCGCCTCGGTGCAGGCAGTCGGCGCGATCACGGTCAAGGGCGAGACCAAGCGCCAGACCTTCAACCGCACCGGCGGCATGTGCCCGCGTTGCGAAGGCATGGGCCGGATCTCGGACATCGACCTGACCCAGCTATACGACGACAGCAAGTCGATCAACGAGGGCGCGATCACCATCCCCGGCTACAGCATGGACGGCTGGTACGGCCGCATCTTCAACGGCTGCGGTTTCTTCGACCCCGACAAGCCGATCCGCAAGTTCACCAAGAAAGAACTGCATGATCTTCTGCACAAGGAGCCGACCAAGATCAAGGTCGACGGCATCAACCTGACCTACGCGGGGTTGATCCCGCAGATCCAGAAGTCGTTCCTGTCCAAGGACGTCGACGCCCTGCAGCCGCACATCCGCGCTTTCGTCGAGCGCGCGACCACCTTCAGCGCCTGTCCCGACTGCGGCGGCACCCGCCTCAGCGAGGCGGCGCGCTCGTCGAAGATCGGCAAGATCAACATCGCCGACGCCTGCGCGATGCAGATCAGCGACCTGGCCGACTGGGTGCGCGGCCTGAAGGAGCCCTCGGTCGCGCCCTTGCTCGCCAAGCTGCTGCACACCCTGGATTCGTTCGTCGAGATCGGCCTGGGTTATCTGTCGCTGGAACGGCCGTCGGGCACCTTGTCGGGCGGCGAAGCGCAACGCACCAAGATGATCCGCCACCTCGGCTCGTCGCTGACCGACGTCACCTATGTCTTCGACGAACCGACCATCGGCCTGCACCCGCACGACATCCAGCGCATGAACGAGTTGCTGCTGCAGCTGCGCGACAAGGGCAATACGGTGTTGGTGGTCGAGCACAAGCCCGAAGCGATCGCGATCGCCGACCACGTCGTCGACCTCGGTCCCGGTGCCGGCTCGGCCGGCGGCACGGTCTGCTACGAAGGCAGCGTCGAAGGCCTGCGTGCCAGCGACACGCTCACCGGCCGTCATCTCGACGACCGCGCCTCGCTCAAGCCGAGCGTGCGCAAGGCCAAGGGGCAGTTGCAGATCCGCGGTGCCAGCAAGCACAACCTGCGCAAGGTCGACGTCGATATTCCGCTCGGCGTGCTGTGCGTGATCACCGGCGTGGCGGGTTCGGGCAAGAGCTCGCTCGTGCACGGCTCGCTGCCGGCGGACGAAGGCGTGGTGTCGGTCGACCAGGGCGCGATCCGCGGCTCGCGCCGCAGCAACCCGGCCACCTACACCGATCTGCTGGAACCGATCCGCAAGGCCTTCGCCAAGGCCAACGCGGTCAAGCCGGCCTTGTTCAGCGCCAACTCCGAAGGCGCCTGCCCGACCTGCAATGGCGCCGGCGTGATCTACACCGATCTGGCGACGATGGCCGGCGTGGCGACCACCTGCGAGGACTGCGAGGGCAAGCGCTTCGAAGCCTCGGTGTTGAAGTACAAATTCGGCGGCCGCGACATCAGCGAAGTGTTGGCGATGCCGGTCAGCGAGGCCGAAGCCTTCTTCGGCGCCGGCAAGGCGCACACCCCGGCCGCACACGCCATCCTGCAACGGCTGGTCGATGTCGGCCTGGGCTACCTCAGCCTGGGCCAGCCGCTGACCACCTTGTCGGGCGGCGAGCGCCAGCGCCTCAAACTCGCCACCCACATGGCCGAGAAGGGCGGTATCTACATACTCGACGAACCGACCACCGGCCTGCACCTGGCCGACGTCGAACAACTGCTCGGCCTGCTCGACCGCCTGGTCGACTCCGGCAAGTCGGTGATCGTCATCGAGCACCACCAGGCGGTGATGGCGCACGCCGACTGGATCATCGACCTCGGCCCCGGCGCCGGCCACGACGGCGGGCGAGTCGTGTTCGAAGGCACCCCGGCCGAGCTGGTCAAGGCCAAGTCCACGCTGACCGGCAAGCATCTCGCGGACTACGTCGGCGCCCGCGGGAAGTCGTCGAAGAAGTCCTAGGACGGTTGGCTCGGGTCGTCGTAGAGGCGCCGAGCGATCGAGATAATCGCAACAGCGTTGGCTTTCGGGTTCCTGTGCATGTCCAGGTTATGCACCGGCTTCAAAAAGGTGAGCTTCAAAAGATCGAGGCACGGCGCCGGCCGCTGAGCGCAGGCGCAACCGCGGCCGAACGCCGGCTCCTGAAACACGTTTCCGAACTCCGGAAACGCCATCCAAGATATTGTTTAAAAAGGAAAGTCGGCAGCATGCGGGCTTCCCAGACAGGAACCCGCCATGCCAAACCTGCCGTTCACCCCAGCCGCCATCCGTGCCGTCCCGCTCCGCGCAATCCTCGTCCGACTGCTGGGTTGCGCCTTCGTGTTGCTGTTGTCCAGCGGCGTGGCGCATGCCCAGTCGCTTCCCGACGACCGCCAGGTCGCAGCGGTGATCCAGGACTACCTGCAGGGGAGTTCCTACAACCGGACCGAGCAGCTGCGACGCGCGTTCCATCCCGATGCCCGCCTGTACCTGAGCCAGGGGGCGAACGGCATGCGAGAGGTGGGTGTTGAGGAGTATGTCGGCTGGTTCAGCAAGAACCCGGACCAGTTCAATGGGCGCTCCGGCCGTCTGATCAGCGTGCAGGTCGAGGGCAACATCGCGACCGCGAAGGCGGAGATCCTGGTCGGCAAGGACCAGGCACGCTACGTCGACCTGTTCCTGCTCAAGAAGCTCGGCGAGGGATGGCAGGTCATCAGCAAGACCGCGACCCGCTACCAGGCGCCGGCTCATGGCCGCCAAGTGGTGTTGGTCGTGTCCAATGTCGGCACGATACCCGGCACCCGCCTCAGCGCCGGCAACAGCTTTGCGGAGCTGATCCACGCCTACACCGCCTTCCGCGAAGCCGGCTACGGCGTGCAGTTCGTCAGTCCCGAAGGCGGGGCCGTGCCGCTGGCCTATATCGACACCCGCGATCCGGAGCACACGGCCAGGATCTACGACGGCGACTTCATGTGGGCGTTGGCCAATACGCGCAAACCCGAGGACGTGAGTGCTGTCGACTATGCCGCGCTGATGTACATCGGCGGCAGCGCCGCGATGTACGGCGTCGTCGATCACCCCGGCCTCAAGGCTCTGGCGGTCCGCATCTATGAACAGCGGCAGGGCATTGTCTCGGCGGTCTGTCACGGCAGCGCCGGCCTTGCGAACCTGACGTTGTCCGATGGCACGGCGCTGGTCAGCGGCAAGCGCGTCACCGGTTATCCCGATGCCTTCGAAGACAAGCAAGCGCCGTACTACAAGACCTTGCCGTTCTCGCTCGAGCAGCGCTTGCAGGAGCGCAAGGGCCTGTTCCGTTACGGTGCCCGCAACAGCTCGCACGTGGAAATCGACGGCCGGCTCGTCACCGGCATGAACTGGCAATCCACCCGCGACGTCGTCAAGGCCGTCATCCGGCAGTTGGAGGCGTCAGGTGCGCCCAAAGCGATATCGCCGGCAGCGACATCGCAAGATTCGAGCCACTAGCCGATCTCGTCAAAGCCAAGTCCACGCTGACCGGCAAGCCTCTGGCGGAGTACGGGGCATCGATCGTGCGGGATCAAGATCGAGCGCCCAGACGGTTGCTTCAAGGGTAGGAGCGACGCGAGTCGCGACCGCGCGGCTGCGGTCTCGCGTCGCATCGAGCCATCCAGATCGAACGCCCGAAGCTCTCGCCACCAAAGCGGCGGGTCGCTTTCTTTGAGTCGCCGATCGTCCCGTGAGTGCCAAGCTTGCTCTAGGTCGCGACCTCGCGATCGCCGCGCCGATACCCGATCGCCTCGGTCAAATGCGCCGTGGCGATCTGCGGGCTCTCGGCAAGATCGGCAACGGTGCGCGCGACCCGCTGGATGCGGTGCATGGAACGCGCCGACAGTTGCAAGGCATCGACGGCGCGTTCGAGCAAGGCATGGTCGGACTGGCTGAGGACGCAGGTCGCGGTGGTCTCGGCCTGGCTGAGCTGCGCATTGGTCTTGCCGCTGCGCCCCAACTGGCGTTCGCGCGCGGCGACGACGCGCTCGCGGATCGCGGCGCTGCTTTCGCCGCTGGGTTGGTCGGGGCGCAGCGCCGAAGAGGGCAGACGCGGCACCTCGATGTGCAGGTCGATGCGGTCGAGTAGCGGGCCGGAAATGCGCGCGCGGTAACGGCGGATCGCGTCGCCGGCGCAACGGCAGCGTCCGCTGCTGTCGCCGGCCCAGCCGCAAGGGCAGGGGTTCATCGCCGCGACCAGTTGGAAGCGCGCCGGGAACTCGGCGCTGCGCGCCGCGCGCGACACCGTCACCACGCCGGATTCGAGCGGCTCGCGCAGGACTTCCAGCGCGCGCCGTTCCCACTCGGGCAGTTCGTCGAGAAACAGCACGCCCTGATGCGCGAGCGAAATCTCGCCGGGGCGCGGATCGGCGCCGCCGCCGACCAGGGCGACGGCACTGGCGGTGTGGTGCGGCGAGCGGAACGGGCGTTCGCGCCAGCGCGCCGGGTCGAGACCGTGGCCGTGCGCGCCGCCGGCGACCGACGCGATCGCCGCGGTCTCCAGCGCTTCGTCTTCGCTGGCCTCGGGCAGCAGGCCGGGCAGGCGCGAGGCCAGCAGGGTCTTGCCGCAGCCCGGCGGGCCGATCAGCAGAAGGTGGTGACCACCGGCGGCGGCGATTTCGAGGGCGCGCCGGGCCTGCGTCTGGCCGCGCACATCGCGCATGTCGAGGCCGGGCGCACGCAGCAGCGGTGCGGGCTGGGCCTGCGGCAGTTCGGCGCGGCCGCAGAGCATCGCGCAGACTTCGAGCAGGGTGCGGCCGGTGCGCGCTTCGACGCGGCTGGCGAGTGCCGCCTCGGCGCCGTTGCCGGCCGGCACGATCAGGCGGCGCCCGAACGCGCCTTCACTCTCGGCTTGGATCGCAGCCTTCAACTCGGCCTGGTCTGCGGCGTGGACTGCTGGCTGTCAGCCTTGAGCGCGGCGTCGACGCGCTGCGCTTCCGGCGATA
>NZ_CP013141.1:4921051-4969230 GCF_001442535.1 Lysobacter antibioticus
CGCCGGCCTCGACCGCGACGGCCGCCTCGCGCGTCGCCTGTTCGGCGGCGACCGCGGCCTCGCGCGATTCGCGCATGCGTTGACGCAGACGTTCGCGCGTCGCCGCGTCGGTGACCTCGTGGTAGCCGCCGGCCTGGTCGATGCGGTAGTAACGCTCGCCGCGCACGGCCCAGCGCTGCGGCTCGGCGCCGGCGCCGAGTTCGGTGATGCGGGTTTCGCCATCGCGGCGGTCGATGGTCGACACGTTGCGCTTCGGCGTGTCGGCGGCGGCGATCCGGTACGGCGCCAGGCCGAACAGCGCGATCGCCGCAGTCAGGCTCAGGGCGAGCAGGCGGGAGGCAGGAGCAGCGTCTTGCAGCATGGTCAATCTCCTCTTGAGGATCAGATAGGTAGGCGAAGCGCTGGCGAGCCCGGCCTGCGGACGCGGCGCCACGCCCAGGCGCATGAGCAGGCGGCCGTAGTCCTGCGGCGCGTAACGGCGGCTGTCGAGCACCGCCGCGTCGCAAGCGGCCTCGCGCGCGAGCGAGTACTCGCGTGCGATCAGATGAGCGAGCGGATGGAAGAAGAACAACTGCTGAGCCAGGGCCGGCACCCAGCCCCACCACAGGTCGCGGCGGCGCAGGTGGGTCAGCTCGTGGTGCAGTGCCATGTCGAGTTCGTCGGCGCTCATCGAGGCGATACGGTGCTGCGGCAGCAGCACGACCGCAGGCCACGGGCCGAGCAATTGCGGCGATTCGATCTCCGCCGACAGGCGCAGCTCGGGCAAACGCCGCAAACCGAGACTGTCGCCGAGCCGGCGATAGGCCTGCGCCACCGGCAGCGGCACGCTCGCCGAGGAACGCGCGATGCGACGGCGCGTCTCCAGGAAAGCGCGCAGGTTCACGGTGAACAAGACACTGAGACCCAACAGCCAGGCCCCGGCCAGCAATGAGCGCCACGACGGCCAGAACTCGAGCAGCGCAGCGTCGGCCGGCGACGTCGCCGAGGCATCGCCGCCCGCGATCGCGAACGGCAGCCGTGCCGACGCAGGCAGCGCCGCCGACGAGACCAAGCCCGACGGCGCGTCGGCGATCAGGCTGCCGAAGGATTCCGGCAACAGCGGCAAGACCAGCGGCGTCGGCCACAGCACGCCGACCAGCAACTGCAACGCCGCCAGCCACCACAGCCAGCAGCGCGCCGAAGCGCTCAGACGCGGCAAGTAGCGGCACAGCGCCCATACCGCGGCGACCAGCAGCAAGGATTGCAGGCTGGCCGCGGCCAGGCGCGGCAGCAGCGTGTCGGCGAGGAAGGACAGAGTCATCTCAGCTCTCCTTGCGGCGCGACTGCAGGTTGGCGACCAGGGTTTCGAGTTCGGCCAGTTCGTCGTCGCTGACCTCGCTGCGCTCCGACATCCAGGCCACGAACGGCGACAACGAACCCTGCAGGGTGTTGGCGACGAACTTGCCGACCGCCGAGCGCATCACATCGTCGGGCGCGGTCGCGCTGGCATAGCGATACACCCCGCCGAGCTTGCGCCGGCGCAGATACGACTTCGCGCGCAGGCGCTCCATCATCGTCAGCACGGTCGAACGCGCCAGCCCGCGCGGCTCGCCGTAGGCAAGGGCGACTTCGCCGACCGTGGCATCGCCGTGCTCGTCGATGTATTGCAACAACGCCAGTTCCTGGTCGCCGATGGATTTGCGGCTCATGACGCTCCTCGTGACGGCCGGGTACCCGTGCGGCGGGCCGGCCCATGACTACATGTGTAGTCATAGTCCTTTTGACTACAGACGTAGTCAAGGTGTCGGAAGTCATGCCGGATCTGTGCCGACGCGAGGCCGCACAGGCTTCTGCGACGGCCATCGAGCTTCGGCGGCCGATCAGGCGGGGCTGTAATAGTGTTCACGGCGCGGGCCGTGACAGCATTCGCGCATGCACTCGCACAGCCATCACCACGGCCCCAGCGGCACCCGCGCCTTCGCCGCGGTCACCCTGATCAACCTGGCCTATACGATTCTCGAAGCCGGCTATGGCTTCATGACCAATTCGCTGGCCCTGCTGTCGGACGCCCTGCACAACCTGGGCGACGTACTCGGCCTGGGCCTGGCCTGGGGCGCGGCGGTGCTGGCGCGGCGCGCGCCGACCGCGCGCCATACCTATGGCTGGCGGCGCGCGACCCTGCTCTCGCCGCTGGCCAATGCTTTGCTGTTGGTCGGTTTTTCCGGCGCCCTGGGCTGGGAGGCGATCCGCCGTTTCAACGCGCCGCCGGAGATTCCGGCCCTGCCGGTGATGCTGGTGGCGGCGCTCGGCATCGCGGTCAATCTCGGCGCAGCCTGGCTGGTGCGCGACGGCCACGACCACGACCTCAACCGCCGCGGCGCCTTCCTGCACCTGATGGCCGACGCGGCCGTGTCGCTGGCCGCGGTCCTGGCCGGCGCCGGCATGTGGTTCACCGGTTGGGCCTGGCTCGACCCGGGCATCGCCCTGTTGATCGGCGCGGTGGTCGCGATCGGCGCCTTCGGCCTGCTGCGCGAGAGCTTCAACGCGGCGATGGACGCGGTGCCGCGCGGCGTCGACCGCGCCGAAGTCGAGGCCTTGCTGCGCGCGCAACCGGGGGTGGAGGCGATCCACCATCTGCACATCTGGTCGCTCGGCGCCGGCGAAATCGCCATGACCGCGCACATCGTGCGCCCCGACGACCGCGACCACGACGTCTTCATCGACCGTCTCAACCGCGAGCTCGACCAACGCTTCGGCATCAACCACCCGACCCTGCAGGTCGAGCACGGCCGCGCCTGCGAGCACGACCGCCACGATCGCGCGCCGCACGGCGCCGGCGGCCATGACCATGACCATGACCATGACCATGATGATCATCACGGCCACGGGCACGGACACGAACGCGGCGACGAGGATCATCGGCATACGCATGGTCACGGCCATGGCCACTCGCACGGCCATTGAGGACTCATGCTGCATTGCAGCGAAAGCTGCGATCGGCGCGGCCGGCGGCGCGGGATAACGAAAACTTCGCGTTTGCCCCGGCCGAAAACCGTGACGCAATCCTGTGCACGGCCGCACACCCGCTCGCGCCATACCCGCGCAAAACAGCCTAAACCGCGCTTGCCTCGGTCCATCCCCACGGCCGCCACGGCGGCGTTCGGTCCGCAAAACCCGCCCGAGCCCATATAATCCCGCGATTACCGCCACAGGACCGGAGCCGGCGAATGCTCAATGAAATCAAGAAAGACGCACAGAACCGCATGGCCAAGAGCGTCGAAGCCTTTCGCCACGACCTGACCAAGGTCCGCACCGGGCGCGCTTCGGCTGCGCTGGTCGATCACCTGAAGGTGAACTATCACGGTTCCGAGATGCCGCTGAACCAGGTCGCCAGCGTCGCGGTATCCGACGCGCGCACCCTGACCATCAGCCCGTGGGAGAAGCAACTCGTCGGCGCGGTCGAGAAGGCCATCCTCGCCTCCGACCTGGGCCTGACCCCGAACACCGCCGGCACCGTGATCCGGATCAACCTGCCGGCGCTGACCGAAGAACGCCGCAAGGAACTGACCAAGGTCGTGCACAGCGAGAGCGAGAACGCGAAGGTCGCGATCCGCAACATCCGCCGCGACGCCAACACCCAGGCCAAGGAACTGCTGAAGGACAAGAAGATCACCGAGGACGAACTGCGCCGCTACGAGGACGACATCCAGAAGGTCACCGACAGCGCGATCAAGGACGTCGACGGCGTGGTCAAGGCGAAGGAACAGGAATTGATGGCGGTCTGACCGATCGCCGCGGTTCCTGGACGATCGCGCACTGAACTTTCTGCCGATCGCACGGGTCAGCACTGGGTCCCGGACGGGACCCGCCGTCGCCGGAACTCCGCTTCCGGATGCCTCTTCCGCTTCCAAGGTCAAGACCATCGGCGCCATGCCCAACGAGCCCGCACCCACCGCGCCCGCACGCATCCCGCGCCACCTGGCCGTCATCATGGACGGCAACGGGCGCTGGGCCGAGCGCCGCCGCCGGCCGCGCATCATCGGCCACCGCGCCGGCGCGCGTACGGTCAATATCTGCATCGACTTCTGCATCGCCCGCGGCATCGAGGCGCTGACCCTGTTCGCGTTCTCGAGCGAAAACTGGGGCCGCCCCGAAGACGAAGTCGGCGCGCTCATGAAGCTGTTCCTCAATGCGCTCGAACGCGAGGTCGAGGAACTGCACCGCCGCGGCGTGCGCGTGCGCTTCATCGGCGAGCGCGAGCGTTTCTCGGAAAAAATCCGCGAACGCATGGCCGCGGCCGAGCAGCAGACCCGCAACAACCACACCCTGCACCTGACCATCGCAGCGAGCTACGGCGGGCGTTGGGACATCGCCCAGGCGGCGCGTTCGCTGGCCGCCGACGTCGCCGCCGGACGCCTGGCGCCGGACGAAATCGACGAGGTGCTTATCGCCTCGCGCCTGTCGCTGGCCGACCTGCCGGCGCCGGACCTGTTCATCCGCACCGGCGGCGATACCCGCATCAGCAATTTCCTGCTGTGGCAGCTGGCCTACACCGAATTGTGGTTCACCGAGTTGTTGTGGCCGGAACTGGACGCGACGACCCTGCAACGCGCCCTCGACGATTACGGCAACCGCGAGCGCCGTTTCGGCCTGACCGGGTCGCAAGTCGCCGCCGCCCTGTCCAACGAGACCGTTGAATGACCCGAACCCGCTTGCTCGCCGCGCTGGTGATGGCGCCTGTCGCGATCGCGGCGATCCTGCTGCTGTCGACGCCGTGGATGATCGCGATGGCCGCCGTCCTGTTCCTCGCCGGGCTGTGGGAATGGTTCGATCTGGCCGAGATCGAAGACACCCTCTCGCGCACCGTGCTGTTGGTCGCGCACCTGGCCCTGATGGTCACCATCGTCTGGGCGTCGCGCTCGGGCGGTTTCGGCGGCGCCCAGGCGCCGTCGATGGTGTTGTTCAAACTGGCCTCGCTGATCGGCGTGATCTGGTGGCTGCTGGCGCTGCTGTGGCTGCAGCGCTTCAACTTCGCCAGCGACCACCGCACCTATGCGCGGATGTTCAAGCTCGCCGCCGCGGCGCTGAGCGTGATCCCGGCCTGGTGCGCGCTGGCCTGGATCCACGCCGAGGGCAGCAACGGCCACTGGTGGCTGCTGACCGCGCTGGCCGTGGTCTGGGCCGCCGACACCGGCGCCTACTTCGCCGGACGCAAGTTCGGCATGCTCAAGCTCGCCCCACGGGTCAGCCCCAACAAGACCGTCGAAGGCCTGATCGGCGGCGCCTTCGCCGGCGTCGCTGCCGGCGTGGGTTTCTCGCTGCTGGCCGGCGCGACCACGGCGCAATTGCCGTGGGTCGCGGTCGTCTCGCTGGCGGCGGTGCTGTTCTCGGTGGTCGGCGACCTGTTCGAGAGCCTGCTCAAGCGCCACGCCGGGGTCAAGGATTCGGGGCATCTGATCCCGGGCCACGGCGGCATCCTCGACCGCATCGACGGCGTGCTCGCCGCGCTGCCGGTGTTCGCGCTGGGCAAGGCGATCTTCGGGTTCTGATGATGAGTGCGCGGGTCTGCCGGATAGAAGCAAATCCCCACTGCCCCCCTTTTGCAAAGGGGGGAACAGCACGGGTTTCCACGGAGTTCTCACTGAAATCGGGCACCTGCGCGCTGGCAGCGCCCATGGTTCATACAATGCCGCCCGCTCGTCTTCCCCCTTTGCAAAAGAGGGGCCGAGGGGGAGCCCCGACGCACGACGCGACCGCATCCAGCAGCCCCTTCCACGCGAGCGCCCGCGCATGACTTCCCTCTCCCGCAAGGTCGCCGTGCTCGGCGCCACCGGTTCGATCGGCACCTCGGCGCTCGACGTGATCGCGCGCCATCCCGAGGCGTTGCGCGCCAGCGTGCTCGCCGCCGGCGGCAAGGTCGACGCCTTGCTGGCCCTGTGCGAACAGCATCGTCCCGAACACGCGGTGATCGCCGACCCGGCCGGCTATGCCGTGCTGCGCGACGGTCTGCGCGAGCGCGGCCTGTCCGCCCAGGCCCATTGCGGCGACGAAGCCCTGGTCGAGCTGGTCTCATCGGACGTCTGCGACACCGTGGTCGCGGCGATCGTCGGCGCCGCCGGCTTGTCCTCGACCCTGGCCGCGGCCCGCGCCGGCAAGCGCCTGCTGCTGGCCAACAAGGAATCGCTGGTCCTCGCCGGCGAGCTGCTGATGCACGCCGCGCACGAAGCCGGCGCCTGCATCGTGCCGATCGACAGCGAGCACAACGCTATCTTCCAGTGCCTGCCGCCGGCCGCGCCGGCGCAGTCCGGTGGCCTGCCCTACGCCCGCGCCCATGCCGGTCTCAAGCGCATCCTGCTGACCGCCTCGGGCGGGCCGTTCCGTGGCCGTACACGTTCCGAGTTGACCCAGGTCACCCCGGAACAGGCCGTGGCGCACCCAAAATGGTCGATGGGGCCGAAGATCTCGGTCGACTCGGCCACGCTGATGAACAAGGGCCTGGAAGTCATCGAGGCCCATCACCTGTTCGGGATCGAAGGCGAACGCATCGAGGTGCTGGTGCACCCGCAGAGCCTGGTGCATTCGCTGGTCGAATTCGTCGACGGCTCGACCCTGGCCCAGCTCGGCTTGCCGGACATGCGCACCGCCCTCGCGGTCGGTTTCGGCTGGCCGGAGCGGATCGACTCGGGCGTGGCCGGGCTCGACTTGTTGGCCCACGGCCGCCTCGATTTCGAACGCCCGGACCTGGACGCCTTCCCCTGCCTGCGCCTGGCCTTCGAAGCCCTGGCCGCGGGCGGCACCGCTCCGGCGGTACTGAACGCCGCCAACGAAGTGGCCGTTTCAGCCTTTCTTCAGCGGCGAATCGGTTTCCTAGCGATACCCGCGCTGGTCGAGGACACACTCGCCGCGCTCCCGTCCACCCCGGCCAGCTCCTTGGCGGTGCTGCGCGAGGCCGATGCCCTGGCCCGCCGCCACGCCGAACAAGCGATCGGCCACAGGGCCTGAACCATGGCGACCACGGCAGGACAGCGATGCGGAGGCAGCCATGAGTGAAGTCCTGGGTTCGTTGTGGTGGCTGATCATCAGCCTCGGCGTGCTGGTCACGATCCATGAATTCGGCCATTTCTGGGTCGCGCGGCGCTGCGGCGTCAAGGTGCTGCGCTTCTCGATCGGCTTCGGCAAGCCGCTGTGGCTGCGCAAGGGCCGCGACGGCACCGAGTACGTCATCGCGCGCATCCCGCTCGGCGGCTACGTCAAGATGCTCGACGAGCGCGAATACGAGATCAGCGAAGCGCTCGCCCCGCAGGCCTTCAACCGCAAACCGGTATGGCAGCGCATCGCCATCGTCGTGGCCGGCCCGGCCGCCAACCTGATCCTGTGCGTGATGCTGCTGTGGGGCATGTTCGTGATCGGACGCCCCGACTTCGCCCCGGTGGTCGGCAACGCCACCGGCATCGCCGCCGAAGCCGGCCTGCGCCGCGGCGACACCGTGCTGCAGATCGGCGACCGGCAGACGCCGACCTGGAGCGAAGTGCATATGGCGCTGATCCCCTATGCGCTCGACCACCAGGACGTGGCGGTGCGGGTGCGTGCGGAGAACGGCGCCCCGGCCACCCGCGAACTGCGTCTGTCGCGCCTGCCGGCCAAGTTCGACGAACGCCGCTCGATCGAAGTCATCGGCCTGAGCGGACGCCACGAGCTGCGCCCACCGGTGATCGGCCGGATCGTGCCCGATTCCCCGGCCTGGGGCGTGCTCGCCGAGGGCGACCGCGTCACCGCGCTCGACGGCGACCCGGTCGGCGACTGGGAAGACATGGCCGCGGCGGTGACCCGCCTCGGCAAGCGCGGCGGCAGCGCCATGATCGAAGTGGCCCGCAACGGCGACCGCCTCGCCCTGGAGATCGCCCCGGCCCGCATGAAGAAGCCCGACGGCGAGGAATACTGGGGCCTGGGCCTGACCTCGGCCGCGACCGCGCCGCCCAAGCGCGACGCGGTGCTGCGCTACGGCCCGCTCGACGCGGTGCCCGCGGCGGTGCGCGAAGGCGTGCACCAGACCGAGCAATTGTTCTCGATGATTGGGCGCGCGTTCACCGGCCGGGTCTCGATCCAGAACACCGTGGCCGGCCCGGTAACCATCGGCCGCGCCGCCAACGCCTACGCCAGCAACGGTCCGGCCTGGTACCTGCAGTTGCTGGCGATGCTGTCGCTGAGCCTGGGGATCCTGAACCTGCTGCCGATCCCGATCTTGGACGGCGGACACCTGCTGTATTACCTTATCGAGCTGGTCAAAGGCAGTCCGGTCAGCGAGCGCGTCATGGCGGCCGGGCATTTCGTGGGCCTGGCGTTGATCGCGAGCCTCATGGGCCTGGCGTTCTACAACGACATCTTGAACAACCTGGTGCGCTGATGCCGGCCTGACGCTCGAACGAACGCTTTGCCCTCACCCTGCCGCACTTTCGACCGATGCCCGCGATCGCCGGCATCCAATGCCCCAAACGGACGTAATGATGACGCGAACTCCTAATCGCCGCCTGCTCGCCCTCGCCCTTGCCACGGCAATGACCTCGGCCCCGGTGATTCCCGCGTTGGCGCAGTCGGCCGATCCGTTCGCCCTCGGCGGCAGCACGCCGAACACCCCGGCGCCGGGTTCGTTCACCGTCAGCGACATCCGTATCGACGGCCTGCAGCGCATCTCCGCCGGTACCGTCTTCACCTACCTGCCGGTCGAGCGCGGCGACACGATGGACTCGGCCAAGGCCGGCGACGCCATCCGCGCCCTGTACAAGACCGGCTTCTTCGAGGACGTGCACCTGGACCGCCAGGGCAACATCCTCGTGGTCACCGTGACCGAGCGTCCGGCGATCAACAAGCTGACCCTGACCGGCAACAAGGACATCAAGAGCGAAGACCTGCTCAAGGGCCTGAAGGAAATCGGCCTGGCCGAAGGCGAGACCTTCGACCGCCTCGCCCTCGACAAGGTCACCCAGGATCTCAGCCGCCAGTACAACAACCGCGGCAAATACAACGTCGAGATCACTCCGACGGTGGCGCGCCTGGACCGCAACCGCGTCGACCTGACGATCACCGTCAAGGAAGGCAAGGCCGCGAAGATCCGCCACATCAACCTGGTCGGCAACGACAAGTTCGAGCAGAAGGACATCCTCGACGGCTGGGAATCGCGCGAACACAACTGGCTCAGCTGGTACCGCCGCGACGACCAGTACTCGCGCGAGAAGCTGTCGGGCGATCTGGAAAAGCTCAACTCCTACTACCTCGACCGCGGCTACGTCGATTTCAGCATCGACTCGACCCAGGTCGCGATCAGCCCGGACCGCCAGGACATGTTCCTGACCGCCGGCCTCACCGAGGGCGACCAGTACAAGGTCTCCAGCGTGCAGGTCACCGGCGACACGATCCTGCCGAAGGAGCAGGTCGAGAAGCTGGTCATCGTCAAGCCCGAGCAGATCTTCTCGCGCCGCCTGCTCGAGGTGAGCTCGGAAGCGATCACCGCCTCGCTCGGCAACGTCGGCTACGCCTTCGCCCAGGTCAATCCGATCCCGGACGTCAACCGCGAAAACAAGACCGTCGGCATCAACATGCAGGTGGTGCCGGGCCCGCGCGTCAACGTGCGCCGGGTGATCTTCCAGGGCAACACCCGCACCGGCGACGAAGTGTTGCGCCGCGAAATGCGCCAGTTCGAAGGCGCGTGGTATTCGCAGGCCGCGATCGACCGTTCCAAGATCCGTCTGCAGGGCCTGGGTTATTTCGAGAACGTCGATGTCGAGAGCAAGCCGGTGCCGGGCACCAACGACCAGGTCGACGTGGTCTACAACCTCAAGGAAACCACCTCGGGCAGCTTCGTGTTCGGCCTGGGCTATTCCCAGCTCGGCAAGCTGACCACCCAGGTGCAGCTGTCGCAGAACAACTTCCTCGGCAGCGGCAACCGCGTGTCGGTGCAGGCGCAGCGCAGCTATTACCAAGAGCGCTACGACTTCTCCTACACCAACCCCTATTTCACCGACGACGGCGTCTCGCTGGGTTACAACGTGTCCTGGCGCGAGTTGGATTACTCCGACTTCAACACCGCGCAGTACTCGACCACCAGCGGCATCGGCCAGGTCGTGCTCGGCATTCCGCTGACCGAGACCGACTCGATCACCGGCATGCTCGGCATCGACAGCAACGAGATCCTGATCGGCCGCACGGTCACGCCGCCGAGCATCGTCGACTACCTCGACGCACTCGGCCGCCGCACCTTCCACGCCTGGCGCGCCCAGGTCGGCTGGGGCCGCAACAGCCTCAACCATGCGCTGACGCCGACCGCCGGCACCCAGCAGCGCGTGTGGATCGAAGCGACCCTGCCGGGCTCGACGGTCGAGTACTACAAGATCAACTACAACTTCTCCAAGTTCTGGCCGCTGTCGCGCCACCTGGTGCTCAACACCCGCACCGAACTGGGCTACGGCGACAGCTACGGCAAGGACGTCAGCCGGCTCATCGACCGCGACGGTCCGGGCGGCAATCCGCCGGAAACCATCACCGCGACTGGCCTGCCGTTCTTCGAGAACTTCTACGCCGGCGGCGTGCGCTCGGTGCGCGGCTTCACCGACAACACCCTCGGCCCGCGCCAGTCCTCGCTCTCCGGCGGCAGCTACGCCCAGCCGCTCGGCGGCGCGTTCAAGACCACCGGTTCGCTGGAAATGTATTTCCCGACCCTGCTCGACACCCCGGCGGCGCGCATCTCGGCCTTCCTCGACTTCGGCAGCGTCTACAAGAGCTACGACGACTTCGACGCCGGCGAACTGCGCGCATCGGCCGGTATCGCGATGATGTGGCGCTCGCCGATGGGCCCGATCTCGATCAGCTACGCCTTCCCGTTCAAGAAGCAGGGTCCGACCTACAGCGCCGACGGCAAGACCCAGCTCGACCGCGGCGACGAACTGGAACGCCTGCAGTTCACCTTCGGCGGTACGTTCTGATCGCAGCTGCGACGACTGCCCGCATCGTGGACACCAGCCTTACCGGCACCAGCCGCTACACCGCCCAGGTGCTGGCCGAGCGTTATGCGCTCGGCCTGCACGGCGACGGCGCCGTCGAAGTCGGCGGCGTCGGCACCCTGGCCAAGGCCGGCCCGGACCAGCTCGCCTTTCTCGCCAACCCCAAGTACCGCGCGCAACTGGCGGCCAGCCAGGCCGGCATCGTGGTCATGCGCGAGGACGATGCGACCGGTTACGCCGGCACCGCGCTGATCGCGCGCGATCCCTACTCCGCCTTCGCCAAGATCTCGGCCCTGTTCGAGCCGCGCCCGCTGCGCGAGCCCGGCATCCACGTCTCCGCGGCGGTCGATGCCAGCGCCGAGGTCTCGGCCGACGCCCACATCGGCCCCTTCGTCAGCATCGGCGCGCGCAGCCGCGTCGAGGCTGGGGCGATCGTCGGCCCGGGCTGCGTGATCGGCGACGACTGCGTGGTCGGCGCCGGCAGCGAACTGGTCGCACGCGTGACCCTGGTGACCCGCGTGCGCCTCGGCCGACGCGTGCTGATCCATCCCGGCGCGGTGCTCGGTGCCGACGGCTTCGGCCTGGCGATGGAAGCCGGGCGCTGGCTCAAGGTGCCGCAGCTCGGCGGCGTGTCGATCGGCGACGACTGCGAGATCGGCGCCAACACCACCATCGACCGCGGCGCCATCGAAGACACCGTGCTCGAGGAAGACGTACGCCTCGACAACCAGATCCAGATCGGCCACAACGTGCATATCGGCGCCCACAGCGCGATGGCCGGCTGCTCGGCCGCGGCCGGCAGCGCCAGGATCGGCCGCTACTGCCTGATCGGCGGCGGCGCCGGCGTGCTCGGCCACCTGGAGGTCTGCGACAAGGTCGTGATCACCGCGATGAGCCTGGTCACCAGCTCGATCCGCGAACCCGGCGAGTACTCCTCGGGGACGCCGCTGATGGACAACCGCAGCTGGCGCAAGAACGCCGCGCGCTTCAAGCAGCTCGACGCGATCGCCCGGCGCACCCCGCGCGGCCGCGAGGACGACTGAGCCGGCCCGCTTCGATTCCATTCGGTTCGGTTCGGTTCGGTTCGGTTCGGCTCACGGCACCATACGGCGCCGCTCCACCGCTGGCGGAAACTGCGGGACAATGGCACGGCTGTCGCGGTTCGCCCGCGATCAGCCGATCCAAGCCAATCAACGATGGGGCCGCACAGGGAAGGCGGATTCAACGCGCAGGACGCGCATAACGGACGAACCAAGAAGATGAGCCAAACCCTGCAACTCCCGCTCGACGTGACGGCGATCCAGAAGCTGCTGCCGCACCGATACCCGTTCCTGCTGGTCGACCGCGTGGTCGAGTTCGAGGCGCACAAACGCGTGCTCGCCTACAAGAATGTGAGTTGCAACGAGCCCTTCTTCAACGGCCACTTCCCCAACAACCCGGTCATGCCGGGCGTGCTCGTGATCGAGGCCCTGGCCCAGGTCGGCGGCATTCTCACCCAGCTCTCGCACGGCGGCGAAGCCGAAGGCCGGCTGTTCTACCTGGTCAAGATCGACGGCGCGCGTTTCTCGCGCATGGTCTCGCCGGGCGACAAGCTCGAGCTGGAGGTCACCCTCAAGCGCACCATCCGCAACATGGCGATGTACACCGGTATCGCCCGCGTCGACGGCCAGCAGGCCGCGTGCGCGGAGATCCTTTGCGCCGAGGTCAAGGAGTGACGCGATGAGCGCCACGACCCACACGATCCACCCCACCGCCTTCGTCGAGGCCGGCGCCGTTCTCGGCGACGGCGTCGTGGTCGGGCCGTTCTGCTACATCGGCGCCGACGTCGAAGTCGGTGACGGCACCGTGTTCGGCCCGCACTGCGTGGTCCACGGCCCGACCCGGATCGGCCGCGGCAACCGCTTCTACGCCCAGTGCGCGATCGGCGGCGACCCGCAGGACAAGAAGTTCGCCGGCGAACGCACCGAGCTGGTGATCGGCGACGACAACGTGTTCCGCGAGTTCGTCACCGTCAATCGCGGCACCGGCAACGGCGGCGGCATCACCCGCATCGGCGACGGCAACTGGCTGCTGGCCTATACCCACGTCGCCCACGACTGCCATATCGGCAATCAGTGCGTGTTCTCCAACAACTCGACCCTGGCCGGCCACGTCACCGTCGAAGACCAGGTGATCATGAGCGGCTTCGCCGGCGTGCATCAATTCTGCCGGATCGGCGCGCACGCCTTCATCGGCATGGGCGCGCTGGTCAACGGCGACGTGCCGCCGTTCGTGATGGTCGCCCAGGACGGCTATGGCCGCCCACGCGGCATCAACAGCGAAGGCCTCAAGCGCCGCGGCTTCGACGCCGAGCGCATCGGTGCGATCAAGCGCGCCTACCGCGCCCTGTACGTGTCCGGCGCCTCGCTCGAGGAAGCCCGCGGCAAGCTCGACGAGATCGCCGAGAGCAGCGCCGACGTGCGCGCCCTGCTCGACTTCATCGGCAACGGCGACCGCCCGCTGCTGCGCTGAGACGCCGGAATGGCCGCGACGGTCCAGCGCCTGCGCATCGGCCGGGCCGTCGTCGCCTGCGACATCGACGGTGCGCTGCGCCAGGCCGAAATCGCCGAGCTCTTCATCGACGAGCGTCCGCTCGCGCAGTGGCTCGGCCTGTCGCGCGATCTGAGCAACAGCGATACCGATCTGGATCCCGCTCTGCCGCCGGCGCTGGCCGAACGCGGCCGCGCCGCGTTCCTCGGCCTGCAACCGGCGCATAACCAGCTCGGCTCGGGCCGGCTAGTGCTCTACCGCTGCCATTGCGGCAGCGACTACTGCGGGGTGATCTCTTGCGTCCTGGAATTTGATGGCGATCACGTCGTTTGGCGGCAAGTGACCCTGGAGGACGATGATGGCCCCATGTCCGGGCCGGATTCGGGCGAGAATGTTCAGGAAGAGAATGCGGCGTCGTCCTCGCTCTCCCCCGTTCCGCTGCGGTTCGTATTCGATCGAACCCAGTACCGGCTCGAACTGGAGCGTCACTTCCAGGAACGTCACTCCCAAGAGCGCCCTCTCCCCCGATGAATGCCGCCGCGCCCGCCCCCGCTCCGATCGACGAAATCTTCCCCGCCCCGCCCCCGCCGCCGCTGCGTTTCGCCCTGATCGCCGGCGAAGCCTCCGGCGACCTGCTCGGCGCCGGTCTCATCGAGGAACTCAAGCGCCGTCATCCCGGCGCCGAGTTCGTCGGCATCGGCGGCGAACAGATGCGCGCCGCCGGCATGGACACCTGGTTCGACGCCCACGAGCTGGCGGTGATGGGCCTGTCGGAAGTGCTCAAGCACCTGCCGCGCCTGCTGCGCCTGCGCCGCGACGTGCGCCAGCGCATCCTCGACTGGAAGCCCGACGCCTTCATCGGCATCGACGCGCCCGACTTCAACCTCGGGGTCGAACGCTGGCTCAAGCAGCGCGGCGTGCGCACCGTGCACTACGTCAGCCCCTCGGTCTGGGCCTGGCGCGAGAAGCGCGCCGAGAAGATCGGCCGCAGCGCGGACCGGGTGTTGTGCCTGTTTCCGATGGAACCGCCGATCTACGCCAAACACGAAGTCAACGCGCGCTTCGTCGGCCACCCGCTCGCCGACGAGATGCCGATCCACCCCGATCGCTTTGATGCGCGCATGAACCTCGGTCTCGACGACGAGGCGCCAGTGCTGGCGATGCTGCCGGGTTCGCGGGTCGGCGAGATCGAACGCCTGGCCGACGATTTTCTCGGCGCCGCCGCGTTGGTGCTGGCCGCCGAGCCGCGCCTGAGCATCGTCGCGCCGATGGCCAACGCTCCCTCGCGCGCCGCCTTCGAACGCATCCTCGCCGCCCACCCCGACGGCGAACGCCTACGCCGCGCCCTGCGCATCGTCGATCGCGGCGCGCGTACGGTGATGGTCGCCAGCGACGCGGTGCTGCTCGCCTCCGGCACCGCCACCCTCGAAGCCATGCTGGCCAAGCGGCCGATGGTGGTCGGTTACAAGGTCGCGCCGCTGACCTATGCCGTGGTCAAGCGCCTGGGCATGCTCAAGGTCGACCACTACGCCCTGCCGAACGTGCTCGCCGGCGAAGCGGTCGTGCCCGAACTCATGCAGCACGACTGCACCCCGGAGAACCTGGCCGGCGCCTGCCTGCGCTGGTTGCGCGACCCGCAGGCCGCGGCCGCGCTGCTGCCCAAGTTCCAGCGCATCCATCTCGAACTCAAGCGCGACGCCTCGGCGCGCGCGGCCGATGCGGTGCTCGAGCTGATCGGCGAGAATGCGCCTGCATGAGCCGCTTGCCGTGACCACCGAATCGCTCGACCTCGCCGACACCGCGACTACCGCCAAACCGGTGCGTACGCGCGCCAAGCCGCGGCTGATCGCCGGGGTCGACGAAGCCGGGCGCGGCCCGCTGGCCGGGCCGGTCTCGGTGGCCGCGGTGATCCTCAACCCGCGCCGCCGCATCGACGGCCTGGACGATTCCAAGAAGCTCAGCGAGGCCCGCCGCGAGGCCTTGTACCCGCTGATCCTGGAACGCGCCCTGGCCTGGCGGATCGAATTCGTCGAGGTCGAGGAAATCGACCGGATCAATATCTTCCAGGCCACCATGACCGGCATGCGCCGCGCCGTGATCGGCCTGGCGCCGGTCGCCGACCTGGTGCGCGTCGACGGCAACCACCTGCCCCAGGGCCTGCCCTGCCGCGGCGAAGCGTTGATCGGCGGCGACGCCACCGAACCGGCGATCATGGCTGCCTCGATCCTGGCCAAGGTCGCGCGCGACCGCATGATGCGCAGCCTGCACGAGCACTACCCGCAATACGGCTTCGACCAACACAAGGGTTACTCGACCGCCGCGCACCTGGCGGCCCTGAGTGCGCACGGCCCCTGCCCGCATCACCGCCGCAGTTTCGCGCCGGTGCGCACGGCCTACGAAAACCTGTCGCTGTTTTGAGCGCCCAGCCTACCCACGCTGCGACCCCGCCGGTATTCGCGCGCCTGCTCGACGACGATGCCCGCGCCGGCCTGGCCCCGGCGGTGCGCGACTTCCATCAACGCGGCGCCGCGCTTTACCGCGGCCAGGCCCTGGTGCGTGGCGCCAGCCATCCTCTCGCACGGCTGGTGCGCTGGTGGTTCGGCTTTCCGGTGCCGGGCGAGCAAGTGCGCGTGTCGCTGCGCATCGAAGAACGCAACGGCCGCGAACACTGGCACCGTCGCTTCGGCGAACGCGACTTTTCGTCCTCGTTCGCGCCGAGCCCCGACGGCCGCTTCCTGGCCGAGCAATTCGGCGCCTTCCGCTTCCGTTTCGCCTTGCGTTCGCAGGCCGGGCGTTTGCATTGGGATTTCGCCGGCTGGGCGTTCGGCCCCCTACCGATGCCGCGCGCGCTCGGGCCGCGCATCGTGTCCTGGGAAGCGCAGGACGACGACGGCAGCCTGCGCTTCTTCTCGCAAGCCGACTTCCCGTTGCTCGGCCAGTTGATCTACTACGACGGGCGCGTGCAGCCGGTGCTCGCGGATTGATGACGTGCCGCTAGGTGGCGCGTCGCGGATCCCTCCGCTGAAGGAGCGGCGTGAGCCGCGCCCACGGGACGCGCAGAAGCAACAACGCCGATGTCACGCATTGAAGCGGCGTGCCGTCGCAGGGTAGGAGCGGCACAAGCCGCGACCGCGCTGTTTCGGTTTCGCGACGCATCGCTCAAGCAAGATCAGGATCAAACACTAAAAGCTTCCGCCACTAAAGCGGCGGGTTACTTTCTCAGTCATAAGCAACAAAAGTCCGTCTGGATTCCCTTCGGTCAAAAGTCACCAAAGAAGTTGCTTTTGCTTTGAATCACCAGCCCGCATGAGCGATGCCGACGCGGGGATCTACATACGGGACATCCCTGTCCCGATGAAAAACGGCGCGCATCCCTGCGGGCCGCCCTCCGGGTCTTCTATGGCCTTCGCGAGTGCTCGGCGGCGCACAGCCAGAGGCAGAGCTAAAAGCCTTGTATCGAAATGGCTTCGACAGGTTTTCGCCAACTGGGATTCACGGTCGCGGCTCGCGCCGCTCCTACCCTAAGAGCAAGCACGAACCGGCAACCACTCCGATTGCCTTGTCATGGTTTTGATCTGCTTTGCCGCTTTACCAGTCAAGTGGAGACCCGGAGGGCGGCGCACAGGACGTGCGCCGTTTTCCGATAAGACAGGGACGTCTTATCGGAAAATCCCGGCGCGGGCATCGCACTCGTGGCCTGTGCCCTTGCAAGGAAGGCCTTTTCTTTGGTTACCTTTGACCGAAGGGAATCCAGACGGACTTTTGGGCCAGCAAAAGAAAGTAACCCGGCCGCGTCAGCGGACGGAAGCTCTGCCTTTGCCTTTGCCTTTGCCTTTGCCGATACCGATACCTCTTGCGGATCGATGCGCCGCAAGGCCATTGCATCGCGGTCGCGGCTCGCGCCGCTCCTACCCTTAAGGCAACAGCCCCGCCGAAGTTCCCGCCACCGCGACCGCCCATCGGCTGAATACGCATCCCGTGCCAGTGGTCACAACGACTTCATACCGGCGCGCCCACACTGCCGTCAGGCGCAGAGTGAATTCGCAAGCTCTCCAGGTTCGCGTCGCCTTCGGCCCGCGGCGCGCATCCCGCCCTCCTTATCCGGCCGGACGCGAGGTGTTTCATGCGCATGCCTCATCCCACTCCGACTTCCGAGCCGCTGCCGTTCGAGCGCGATAGCGCCTTGCCGCGCAACCGCGTCGGCTACGAGCCGGCCATGGCGATCACTCCCGCCGCGATCGCCGCTTTCGATGCCCTGGTGCACGAATTGCACCCCGATGCCGCGCGCGTCGACGCCGCGCGCCTGCAGCGCCTGGCCGGCTGGCTGGCGGCGCTGCCGGCGAGCGAAGCCCGCCGCGTCGTCGACGAACGCATGCAGAGCCTGCTGGACCTGCGCGCGATGGCCGCCGACCCGGCCTGGGACAGCGATGCGGCGATGCGGGCCCGCCTGGCCAAGCTGTTCGCCTACGTCGACAACGACCAGGACCTGATCCCCGACAAGGTGCCGCTGCTGGGCCTGCTCGACGATGTGCTGCTGATCGAACTGACCTGGCCGGCGTTCGCCGCCGAGGCCGAGGACTACCGCGATTTCTGCGTCTACCGGCGGATCGAGCATCCGAGCGGCGACGACGCCGAACAGCGGGCGGCCTGGGTCCGCGACCGCATCGCCGAGCTGTCGCTGTTGCAGCACAACGCCCGGGTCAACGACAGCCATTACGCGAACGGACGCTCGCCCGAACCGGTGTTCCGGATCGCCTGAACGCCGGCCGGCCCGCCCGCCGGCGCGACGAATCGGCACCGATGCCCGCCATCGGCGCCCGGTTCGCCGGCGCCTCGCGGTGCCGAATAACAGGCCGAATAACAGGCTGATCAACGGGCCCAATAAACGGGCCGATCAACAGGCCGATAACCCGGCCCATGAACGACGGGCGATACCGCGCCGCCGCCGGCCGAAGACGGCCTTGTCGCAACCCGGCGAGATCGCCCTCTGGGCGGCCATCCAAGCCTGTCAAGGCTTGCCGCCGGCCACCGGGCTGATACCCTGCTGTTCGGCACGCAATCCGCTTGCCGTCCCACGGCTTGAATCCATCCGGTACGGCCGCAGAAACGGTACGCATGTCCGCTCCATTCGTTCATCTTCACCTGCACAGCGAATACTCGCTCGCCGATTCGACGATCCGCATCGGCGAACTGGTCAAACGCTGCGTCGCGCTCGGCCAACCGGCCGTCGCGCTGACCGACATCGACAACCTGTTCGCCACGGTCAAGTTCTACAAGGCCTGCGAGGGCGCCGGCATCAAGCCGATCATCGGCGCCGACATCGGCCTGGCCGACGGCAACGAGACCGCTTCGCGCCTGACCCTGCTGTGCCGCGACCGCGGCGGCTACCTGACCCTGTCGCGCCTGCTCAGCCGCGCCTGGATGGAAGGCCACCGCACCGAAGGCGTGGTGCTGCGCCCGGAATGGCTGCGCGAAGACAACCAGGGCCTGTTCGCCCTCGCCGGCCGTCATAGCCTGGCCGGCCGCCTGGCCGCCGGCAGCCGGGTCGAGCTCGCCCATGCCTGGCTGGTCGACTGGCAAGGCGTGTTCGGCGACCGCCTGCACCTGGAACTGACCCGCAGCCAGCGCGACGGCGAGGAGGCCTTCAATGCCTTCGCCATGCAGGCCGCCAGCAAACGCGGCCTGCCGCTGATCGCCAGCAACGACGCCCGCTTCCTCGACCGCGAAGGCTACGAGGCGCACGAAGCGCGCGTGTGCATCGCCTCCGGCCGCGTACTCGACGATCCCAAGCGCCCGCGCGACTACAGCGCCGAGCAGTACGTCAAGTCGACCGAGGAGATGCGCGAGCTGTTCGCCGACGTGCCCGACGCGGTCGACAACGCTCTGGCATTGGCGACGCGCTGCAACGTCGAACTCAAGCTCGGCGAGTACGCGCTGCCGGACTTCCCGGTGCCGGACGAGCACACCATCGAATCCTGGCTGCGCGCGCAATCGCGCGAAGGCCTGATCAAGCGTCTGGAAAAGAACCCGCTGGCGCCGGGCAAGAGCCGCGAGGTCTACGACCAGCGCCTGGAAATCGAGCTGGACGTCATCATCAAGATGGGGTTCCCCGGCTACTTCCTGATCGTTGCGGACTTCATCAACTGGGCCAAGGACCACGAGATCCCGGTCGGCCCGGGCCGCGGTTCCGGTGCCGGTTCGCTGGTCGCCTGGGCACTCGGCATCACCGATCTCGACCCGCTGCCCTACGACCTGCTGTTCGAGCGATTCCTCAATCCCGAACGCGTGTCGATGCCCGACTTCGACATCGACTTCTGCATGGACCGGCGCGACGAGGTCATCGACTACGTCGCGCAGAAGTACGGCCGCGATCGCGTCAGCCAGATCATCACTTACGGCACCATGGCGGCGAAGGCGGTGGTGCGCGACGCCGGCCGCGTGCTCGGCCATCCCTACGGTTTCGTCGACGGCATCGCCAAGCTGATCCCGAACACCCTGGGCATCTCGCTCGACGACGCCCTGGGCGAGTCGGAAGCGGCGATCAAGAATCCGGAGCTCGCCTCCAGCGAACTGATCGCGCGCTACCGCAGCGAAGACGACGTGCGCGACCTGCTCGATCTGGCGCGCGAGCTCGAAGACCTGACCCGCAACGCCGGCAAACACGCCGGCGGCGTGGTGATCGCGCCGAGCCCGCTGTCGGACTTCTGCCCGCTGTTCGCCGAACACGACGGCGAGGGCCGCGGCAAGAGCCCGGTGACCCAGTTCGACAAGGACGACGTCGAAGCCGTCGGCCTGGTCAAGTTCGACTTCCTCGGCCTGCGCACGCTGACGATCATCGATTGGGCGGTGCGCGCGATCAACAAGCGTCGCGCCCGCGAAGGCCAGGAACCGCTCGACATCACCGCGCTGGAGCTGACCGACCAGGCCACCTACGAGCTGTTCGCGCGCGGCGACACGGTCGCGGTGTTCCAGTTCGAATCGCGCGGCATGCGCGAGCTGCTCAAGCGCGCCAAGCCCGACACCTTCGAAGACATCATCGCGCTCGCCGCGCTGTTCCGTCCCGGCCCGCTGGGCTCGGGGATGGACAAGGACTGGGTCGACCGCAAACACGGCAACGCCGAGGTCACCTACCCGCACGACAGCCTGGAACCGGTGCTGGGGCCGACCTACGGCGTCATCGTCTACCAGGAACAGGTGATGCAGATCGCCCAGGTCCTGGCCGGCTACTCGCTGGGCGGCGCGGACATGCTGCGCCGCGCGATGGGCAAGAAAAAGCCCGAGGAAATGGCGAAGGAGCGCGCCAAGTTCGAGGCCGGCTGCGCCGAGCGCAATATCCCGGCCAAGCAGGCCAGCCCGATCTTCGACTTGATGGAGAAGTTCGCCGAGTACGGCTTCAACAAGTCGCACTCGGCCGCGTACGCGCTGGTCGCCTATCAGACCGGCTGGCTCAAGCGTCACTACCCCGCCGAATTCATGTCCGCGACCTGCTCGTCGGACATGGACAACACCGACAAGGTCGTCAACTTCCTCGACGAAGCGCGGGTCATGGGCCTGACCGTGCTGCCGCCGCACGTCAACGAATCGGACTACATGTTCGAGGCGATCGACGCCAATACGATCCGTTACGGCCTCGGCGCGGTGAAGGGCGTCGGCCGCGGCGTCTGCGAAGCGATCGTCGAAGCGCGCCGTGCCGGCCCGTTCGACGATCTGCTCGATTTCTGCAAGCGCGTCGACACCGGCAAGCTCAACCGCCGCGCGCTCGAAGCGCTGGCCCACGCCGGCGCACTCGACGGCCTCGGCCGCAACCGCGCCACCTTGATGCTGCAGTTGCCGGAAGTGTTGAAGGCCACCGACCAGCTCGCCAAGGAGCGCGCCGCCGGCCAGGTCTCGCTGTTCGGCGGTTTCGAGGCCGCCGCACCGGCGCTGCATCTCGATCTGCCGCAAGCCGACGAATGGCCGCTCGCACAGATCCTGCACGGCGAGCGCGAAACCCTCGGCCACTATCTCAGCGGCCATCCCTTCGATCCCTATCGCGACGAATTGCGCAGCCTGGTCGGCACCGATCTGGGCGAACTCGAAGGCATCTGGGAAAAACGTCCCGAGAGCGCGCGCAGCGGCTGGCGCCCGGAACTGGAAGTGATCGTCGCCGGCCAGGTGGTCGGCCTGCGCAAGAAAGGCGACAGCCAGATGTTCGTGCAGATCGAGGACGGCCGCGGCCGCCTGGAGTGCGCGTTCTTCTCCGAGACTTACAGCGAGTTCGCCTCGATGCTCGCCCGCGACCGCCTGCTGGTGATTCAGGGCGGTTTGCGCGAGGACGCTTTCAGCGGCGGCTTCGCCTTGCGCGCGGCGCGTTGCTGGGACTACGCGCAGGTGTGTTCGCGCCACGCCCAGCGCCTGTCGATGCGGCTGGACCTGCGCGTGCCCGGCACCTGGCAGCGCGTGGATGCCTTGCTCGCCAAGCAACGCCCCGGCCCCACCCCGATCCGCCTGGACCTGTTGCGCGACGGCGCCGCCGGCATGCTCGACCTCAACGGCACCCAGTCGGTGCGCGTCGATGCCGACCTGGTCGGCACCCTGCGCGCGCAGCCCGGCGTGAAGGCGGTCAAGCTGACCTTGTCTAAGCCCTGGGCTCAGAGCTAGGAACGAGTGCTGAGGAACGAGTAACGAGTGCTCCGGCCGGGGGCTCGACTCGTTACTCGTTCCTATCGGCTAGTTTCTGCCCCTCCCCGCCCTCCCATGCCTCTCGGTACGGTCCCCCGCCCTGGGCTAGACTGTGCCTCAACCCGGCCAACGGCCCGAGCATGAATCCGAATTACCTCGACTTCGAGCAGCCCATCGCCGACCTGGAAGCCAAGATCCAGGAACTGCGCCACGCCAGCAGCGGCCCGGCCGTCGACATCGACGCCGAAATCCACACCCTGCAGGACAAGCTGCGCCTGCGCACCGCGCAGATCTTCCGCGACCTGAGTTCCTGGCAGATCTCGCAGTTGGCCCGCCACCCGGCCCGCCCCTACACCCTCGATTACATCCGGGTGATGTGCGACGAGTTCCAGGAACTGGCCGGCGACCGCGCCTTCGCCAACGACACCGCCATCGTCGGCGGCCTCGGCCGCATCGCCGGCCGCAGCGTGGTCATCATCGGCCACCAGAAGGGCCGCGACACCAAGAGCAAGATCAAGCGCAATTTCGGCATGCCGCGTCCGGAGGGCTACCGCAAGGCGCTGCGCCTGATGAAGCTGGCCGAGCGCTTCCATCTGCCGCTGCTGACTTTCATCGACACCGCCGGCGCCTGGCCCGGCATCGACGCCGAAGAACGCGGCCAGTCCGAAGCGATCGCGCGCAACCTGCTGGAAATGGCCGAACTCAAGATCCCGGTGATCTGCACCGTGATCGGCGAAGGCGGCTCCGGCGGCGCGCTCGCGATCGGCGTCGGCGACCGCACCCTGATGCTCGAATACAGCACCTACTCGGTCATCACCCCGGAAGGCTGCGCCTCGATCCTGTGGAAGACCGCGGAAAAGGCCAAGGACGCGGCCGAGCAGCTCGGCCTGACCGCCAAGCGCCTGTACGAGCTGGGTCTGATCGACAAGATCGTGCGCGAGCCGATCGGCGGCGCCCACCGCAATCCCAAACAGATGGCCACGCGCCTGAAGGCCGTGCTGCTCAACGAACTCGACGCGCTCGAGCCGTTGCCGATCGAAGACCTGATGCAGCGCCGCTACGAGCGCCTGCGCGGCTACGGCGCCTACGAAGCCGCCTGAGACCGGCGAACCGGAACCGCGGACATGGAAGTCCTGATCAAATGGCTGCTCGGCGGCGCATTCGCCCTGGTCGCTGCGCTGTGCCTGTTGCTGCAAGGCGTCTATTGGTACGGCGCGCGCGATCTGCCCGGGCAACTGCCGGGCCCGAGCAGGCAATACCCGGACTCGACCCGGACCCTGCTGTGGAATCAGTTCGGCGGCCGCGGCGAGATCTCGGTGCGCAAGTTCAACGCGATCAGCTACCCGGTCACCGCTCTGGCGTTCGGGGCACGTTACTTCCTAAACCCGAGCGAGGAGCTTCAGAACCCGGCCGACCTGCAGTTGCTCGACATTGCTTCCAATTACACCGGCGACCTGATCGAACGGCAGGCAGAACCGCCATTGCCGCATATCGTCCACGACAGCAGCATGGGTTCGAACGTAGAGGCACTTTCGCAGCCTTCGTACGACCGGCATTTTCAAAGCCTCGCATTGCCCATAAGGCTCAGCCGCGAATGGCCGGCGACGCGCATGCTCGACATGGTGCTCGAACACGCCGATTACGGGCGTGGCACCACGGGCTTGGACGAAGCGGCGCAAGCTTATTTCGGCGCGCCGGCAGAAAACCTGAGCCAGGCAGAGACCGTCGCGCTTTTGAGTCTGAAGTTCTCCCCGGGCTATATCGATCCTTATTGCGATGCGGCCGACTTCCGCACGCGTTTCGCCATCGCCCTCGCCAAATCCGATCCGACTGCGATCGACGGCGACCCGATGCGGCAACTGACGCGGCTCAAGCCCATCGCCTGCAAGTCGCCGAACTGAAGAACGCCGCAGCCGCAAATCTCACCAAGCCCGCTGATACTGCTCCGGCACATGCGTCGTCGCGCCGAGTTCGCGGGCGGCGCGATGCGGAAAATACGGGTCGCGCAATAACTGCCGCGCCAGCAGCACGACATCGGCCTCGCCGTCGGCGACGATGCGTTCGGCCTGGGCCGCTTCGGTGATCAGGCCGACCGCGCCGGTGGCGATGCCGGCTTCGCGGCGAATCCGCGCCGAGAACGGCACCTGGTAACCGGGTTCGTTCGGGATCCGCGCGTGCGGCACCAGGCCGCCGCTGGATACGTCGATCAGGTCGACGCCGAGGTCCTTGACGATGCGCGCCAGCTCGACGCTCTGTTCGATGTCCCAGCCGCCGTCGGCCCAATCGGTCGCGGAGATCCGCAGCCACAGCGGCAAGCGCTCCGGCCAGACCTCGCGCACCGCCGCCAGCACTTCGCGCAGCAGGCGCGTGCGGTTGTCGAAACTGCCGCCGTAGCGGTCGTCGCGACGGTTCGACAGCGGCGACAGAAACTGGTGCAGCAGATAGCCGTGCGCGGCGTGGATCTCGACCAATTGGAAACACGCATCCAGCGCGCGTTGCGCGGCCGCGGCGAAATCGTCGACCACGGTGCGGATCTCGATCGGCTGCAGTTCGCGCGGCGGCGTCGAGTCTTCGCGGAACGGCAGCGACGATGGGCCGACCGGCGTCCATCCGCCGGCATCCACCGGCACCGCCTGGCCGCCGAGCCATGGCGCTTCGACGCTGGCCTTGCGCCCGGCATGGTTGAGCTGCGCGCCGACGACCGCCTCGCGCGAGCGCAGGAAACAGGTGATGCGATGCCAGGCTTCGGCCTGCGAGGCATTCCACAGACCGGCGTCGGCCGCGGAAATCCGCCCTTCCGGCGACACTGCGCAGGCCTCGGTCATGACCAGGCCGGCGCCGCCGACCGCACGGCTGCCCAGATGGACCAGATGCCAGTTGTTCGGCAGCCCGTCGACGGCGGAGTACTGGCACATCGGCGATACGACGAGGCGGTTGCGCAATCTCAGCGATCGTTGCGGCAGTGGAGCGAAAAGCCGGGACACGTTGATCTCTCTGCTACGGATGTGGAGAAACGACGTTAATCGTCCCCGCCGGCCGGCGCAGCATCATCGGTGGGTTGCTGCGTCCCGCCGCCATGGCACCATGCCGCGATGCCCCCGCATGCTGCCGACGCGATCACACAAGCTCTGAGCGCTTTGCCGCCGACGGCGCTGTGCGTGGGTTACAGCGGCGGCCTCGATTCGAGCGTGCTGCTGCATGCTTTGGCGGCTTCCGCGCCAGCCAGGGCGCAGGGCCTGCGCGCCTGGCACGTGCATCACGGGCTGCATCCGCAGGCCGATGCCTGGGCCGCGCATTGCGCCGAAACCTGCGCCCGGCTCGGCCTGGAATTCAGCGTTTCGCGGGTATCGGTTGCCCTCGGCGGCGGCGACGGCCCGGAGGCCGCGGCCCGCCGCGCACGCCACGCCGCTTTCGCGGCCGGCCTGGGCGAAGGCGAGGCTCTGCTGCTCGCCCATCATCGCGACGATCAGGCCGAGACCGTGTTGCTGCGGCTGCTGCGTGGCTCGGGGCCGGACGGACTGGCGGCGATGCGCACCTGGCGCGATTGCGGCCGCGGCCGCCTGTGGCGGCCCTTGCTGAACCTGCCGCGCACAGCCTTGCAGGCGTATGCGGCGGCGCATCGGCTGCAATGGATCGACGACCCCAGCAACGACGAGCACGGCTACGACCGCAATTTCCTCCGCCACCGGGTGCTGCCGGTGTTGCGCGAACGCTGGCCGCAAACCGATGCGGCGTTCGCGACCTCGGCGAACTTGAACGCACAAGCCGTCGAGTTGCTGGAAAGCGAGGACGCGACCGCCCTGGCCGAGGTGCGCAGCCTCGACCCGCAGGCGTTATCGCGATCGTCCCTGCGCGCGCTGCCGATGGCCCGGCGCGCGCGGGTGTTGCGGCGCTGGATCGCCACGCTCGGCCTGCCGCCGCTGCCGGCCGAGGGCGTGGCCCGGATCGAATCGCAATTGCTCGATGCCCGCGCCGACGCCGAAGCCGAATTCGCCTGGCACGACGCGGTCGTGCGCGCCTGGCGCGACCTGCTGCACGCCGAGCGCCAACGCCCCGCCCTGGCCGAGGACTGGAGCGCCGCATGGGACGGCCACGATGCCCTGCCGCTGCCCGACGGCGGCGAGTGGCGCCTGCAGGGCGTCGACCGGTTCGCGGCGCCCTGCCTAGCCCATGCCCGCCGCGGCGGCGAACGCATCGCCCTGCCCGGGCGCAGCCACCGCCACGCGCTCAAGCAGGTGCTGCAGAGCCTCGGCGTGCCGCCCTGGGAGCGGCGCCGTTTGCCCCTGCTGTCGACACTCGACGGCGAACTGCTGGCCGCCGGCGACCTGCTGCTGTCGGCGAGGATGGACGCCTGGCTGCGCGAACGCGGGGCGCGCCTGCTCTGGACTTGAAGCGCGGACCGGCCGCTTGGCGCTCTCGAATCGCGGCCCGGGTCGCTTTGGCGCTGCAAGCTGCGACACCCGGGCGCCGCCGCGCATGCGCCGCCGCATTGACCCTGCCCCTCCCCCGCCGCACACTTCTCACATGGCCCGTAAAACCCCTACCGAAGCCTCGCCCGTCGCCGATTTCGAACAGTCGCTCGACGCGCTCGAGCAACTCGTCGACAAGATGGAACACGGCGAGATGAGCCTGGAAGATTCGCTGGCCGCGTACGAACGCGGCGTCGGCCTGTACCGGCGTTGCCAGACCGCGCTGGAACAGGCGGAACTGCGCGTGCGCCTGCTGACCGATCCGCAGGACCCGGCCGGCGCCGAACCGTTCGCCCAAACCAATAACCCAGGCCACCCGGGCAACGACACCGATGCTTGACGGCAGCTTGCGCGATTGGCGCGAACGCGCCGACGCCGCGCTTGCGCGTGCGCTGCCTTCGCCCGATCACGAACCGCGCCTGCTGCACATGGCGATGCGGCACGCGGTGCTGCTCGGCGGCAAGCGCATGCGCCCGCTGCTGGTCCACGCCAGCGGCGCCCTGTTCGAGGTCGCGCCGTCGGTGCTCGATGGTCCGGCCACGGCGGTCGAACTGATCCACGCCTATTCGCTGGTCCACGACGATCTGCCGGCGATGGACGACGACGAGCTGCGCCGCGGCCAGCCCACCGTGCACGTGGCCTTCGACGAAGCCACCGCGATTCTCGCCGGCGATGCGCTGCAGTCCCTGGCCTTCGCCGTGCTCGCCGACACCGACAGCGACGACCGCACCCGCGTCGCCCTGTTGCGCACCCTGGCCGAAGCCGCCGGCGTCGCCGGCATGTGCGGCGGCCAGGCGCTCGACATCGACGCCACCGGTTCGGGCGCGCGCCTGGACCTGGCCGCGCTGGAGCGCGTGCACGCGCTCAAGACCGGCGCCCTGATCCGCGCCGCGGTGCGCATGGGCGCGCTGTGCGGCGACGCCGATCCGGCTTCGCTGGACGCATTGGACCGCTATGCGCGCGCGCTCGGCCTGGCCTTCCAGGTGCGCGACGACATCCTCGATGTCGAAAGCGACAGCCAGACCCTCGGCAAGACCGTGGGCAAGGACGCCGCGCAGGATAAATCGACGTTCCCCGCGCTGATCGGCCTGGACGCCTCGCGCGCGCGCCTGGACGAACTCGCGCAAGCGATGAACCAAGCGCTGGAGCCGTTCGGCGAGCGCGCCCACGCCCTGCGCGCCCTCGGCCGCATGGCGATCGAACGCGATCGCTGACCCGGCTTCGCGCGCTCGTAATCAACGCGGGCACTGCCAAAACATCGCCCAAAACAAAGGCGGACCGAAGTCCGCCTTTGTCGTGCCGCGATGAAGCGCGCGATCAGTTGACCAGGCGCAGCGTCATCGGATAGCGGTAGGACTCGCCCTTGTTCGCGGCCAGTGCGGCCATGATCGTCAGGACCAGCCAGGCCAGGCCGACGGCCAGCATCAGCAGGAAACCGATCAGCACGATGGTCAGGATCGCGCTGACGATGAAAGCGATCAACACGGTGATGTTGAAGTTCAGCGCTTCCTTGCCCTGTTCTGCCGCGAACGGCATGGTGTCCTTCTTGATCAACCAAACGACCAGCGGACCGAGGACGGAGCCGAAGGGAATAATCAAACCGACCAGCGTGCTCAGATGAGCCAGCATGCCCCAAGTCTTTTCGTCCTGACTGATATCGTTCATTACGCTTCCCCTACGTGTTGGATGGTGTCGATAGAAAAGTTCCGCGCCCACGGCTCGGCCCCCTAATGGTCATCATAAACCTTTCTTCGTCACAGTTAACCACGCCGATCCGCGTTATACGCACCGGCGAGGCAACGTCGGCCGGGACGATTTCCGGCCATCACGCGAGGCTGCGAACGCGGACCTCGGCCCGCCTAGCGGACGCCGAACTCCGTACCCGGTCGTAGCTGCCGCCGCTCAGCCCACCCGCCAACCCGCCAGCGGCGAGATGCCACGGCTGTCCGGAAACACGCGTTTTTCCAGCACGCCCTCGGCGAGCCCCAGGTGTTCGATGGCGATGCCCTTGAACAGGCTGCGCAGGTCGCTGGTCGCGCGCAGGTCGCGCCCCTCGTTGAGTTGCGCCGCCCCCAGGCCGGGCCAATCGCCGCCGATGCGGCCGCCGCGCACCGCGCCGCCGCACAGCAGGGCCATGCCGCCGGTGCCGTGGTCGGTGCCGCCGGTGCCGTTGATCGCCGCGGTGCGGCCGAACTCGGTCACCACCGCCACCACCGTGCGTGGCCATGCCGAGCCGAAACCTTCGCGCGCCGCAGCCAGGCCGCGATCGAGTTCGGCCAGTTTGCGCGCCAACTGCGGCGCCTGATTGCGATGGCTGTCCCAACCGGTGTCTTCGACGAAACCGATCCGCGGCCCGCCGGCCGCGCTCATGCGCTCGGCGGCAACGCGCATCGCCTCGGGCAGGGCGAACGCGCCCTTGCCTTCGCGGGCCAGAGCCGCCGAACGGGTGGATTGCTCGAAGGTCTCGCTGAGCCGCGCATCGGCGGCGTACAGCGGCTGCAATTGCTGCAGCAGCAGCGGGTCGACGCCTTTCGGCAGCGGCGGCCACCAGTTGCTGGTGCGCTCGCTGCCGCGCAGCGCCAGCGGCATCACCGCCGCGACCGCGAAACCGGCTTCGCTGGGCAAGGCCTGCACGCAGCGGCCGAGCCAGCCGTCGCGCGCGCCGTTCGGCCGCGCGGTGCCGTTCTCCAGGCAGTCCTGGGCGTCGAAATGCGAACGCGCGCGATACGGCGGCGCGATCGCGACGATCGGCAGCAGTTGCTTGTCGCGGTACATCGCCGCGGTCTGCTGCATCGCCGGATGCAGGCCGAACATCGCGTCGATGCGGATCGGATCGGCCACCGCACCGGCGCCGCGCAAGGCGGCGTACACCGGATCGGCGTAAGGCGGCAGCAGATGCAGGCCATCGAGCCCGCCGCGCAACAACACCAACAGGAAACGCGTATCGGCATCGTCGCCGGCGGCGCGCGAGGCGTTCGGGAACAGGGTCAGCAGTGCGCTCGCGCCGAATGCAGCCAACAGACCTCGGCGTTGCGAATCCATCTCAGATCCTCCATTGGAAAGCGGGGCTGGCGAACAACAACGCATAGCCGTCCCGCAACGAACCGGCGCGGCGCAGGCCGATGGCGAAATCGCCTTCGACCGCGGCGTTGCCGAGCACCGACACCGCGCATTGATAAGGCGCCGACGCCTTCGGGTCGATGCGCGCGGCGAGCATTTGCGCCGCCTGGATGCGCTTCCACAGACCGTCCGGGCTGCTCCAGTCGGCGGCGGTGTCGGGAAAGCCCGCCGGCGAACGCGGGGTGAACACCGGCTGGCCGAGGCTCGACAGCAGGTTGATCAGGGCGCGCGCGTCGTTGCCGACCGGCAACTCGCCGGCGCGCAAGGCCGAGACCACGAAATCGTTCGGCGTCTTGAACTTGCGCGCACTGTCCGCCCACGACTCCTGGCTTTCGACCAACGCCCGGTACAGCGCGCGCAGATCGCCGTCATGGCTCAGATACGCCTGGGCCATGCGCTTGACCAGCGCCGGCGGCGGCTGGTCGGCGACGAAATGGCGGGCGAGCTTGAAACTCAGGTGATGGGCGGTGGACGGATGCTTGGCCAGGTCGGCCAAGACCGCGCGCCCCTGCTCGACGCCGCCTTCGGCGTAACGGCGGCCGAGCACCTGGCGTTCGCCGGGTTCGTGCGAAGCCTTGCGGAAGGTGAAGGCGTTGTCGGGAATGCGCTCGCCTGCGGCCTTGGCTTCGCGCGAATTGAAGGTGCTCCAACCGGTGATCGCGCGCGCCAGCTCGAGCACGTCGTCCTGGCGGTAACCGCCGTCGACGCCCAGCGTATGCAGTTCGAGGATCTCGCGGGCGAGGTTCTCGTTGAGCCCGCGCCGTTCGCGCCGCATCAGTTCGGCGCGTTGCGCCGCCGCCGAGTCGTTGCCGATCGAAATCGAATTGTCGAGATATCGCAGCATCGCCGGATGGCTTTCGACCGCGAGCAGCATGTCCTCGAACCGGCCCAGCACATGCGGACGGATCGCTTCGCGCTCCATCGCCGCGGCGTACAGGCGCGTATCGCCCTTGTCGATCGAGACCGCGAAATGATTCGACCAGAACTGGGTCAGGCGCTCGACGAAGGGCCGGTCGGTGCGCGAAGCATGGCGATAACGGGCGGCGAACTCATCGAGCTGGCGACGGCGCAGTTCGCGCCGCATCTGGTCGGCGCGTTCGCCGGCCTGGTCGACGTCGACGGCCTGGCCCGCAGGCTGAACCGGCGCCATCGCATCTCCGCCGCTCATCTGCGGCATCGACGCGTTATCGCCCATCGCCGCAGGCGCGGCCTTGACCCGGCCTGCGCGCGCGGCGCTAAGCTGTTCGTATTCGCGCGTCATCGTCACGGCGCTGCTGGGCAGGCCGTGAAATTCGTCGAGCGGGGGCGGCTCGCGCAGTTGCGCGAGCAGAATCTCGCGGCCGTCGCCGCTGCCTTCGAGTTCGCCCGGCTTGGCGCCGAGCCCGAAACGATTGGCGGCCGTCGCCTTGCTTGCACTCATGCGGCCTCCCTGGAGTGGACTTCCAGGATGAACGCCTCGATGCCGCTTGCGTTGACGGGATCGGGCCGGTTCGGCCGCGCGATCCTGATTCCGCTAACCCGATCTCATTCTCGCGATCTCATCCTCGCCGGTTCATGTTCGCGGGTCATTCGTCGGCCGATTCGCCGGCGACGGTCATGCGGCCGACCAGGATCGAACCGGTGCGCACGTGCGAGCGGTAATCGACATCGCTGCCGACCGCTTCGACCGCGGCGAACATCTTGCGCAGATTGCCGGCGATGGTGATGCCGTCGACCGGATACTGGATCTGGCCGTTCTCGATCCAGAAACCGGCGGCGCCGCGCGAGTAATCGCCGGTCACGGTGTTGACGCCCTGCCCCATCAATTCGGTGACCAGCAGGCCGCGACCGGTGTCGCGCAGCATCGAGGAGAAGTCGCCGGCGTTCGCCGCGACCTGCAGGTTGTGCACGCCGCCGGCGTTGGCCGTGGTCTGCAGGCCGAGCTTGCGCGCCGAATAGCTGCCGAGCACGTAACGCTCCAGCACACCGCCGCTGACGATGGCCGATTCGCGCGTCGCCACGCCTTCGGCGTCGAAGGAAGTCGAACGCAGGCCGCGATGCAGGAACGGCTGCTCCTCGATCTGGAACCACGACGGGAACAACTGGGTACCGACACTGTCGAGCAGGAAGCTGGCCTGGCGGTACAAGGCGCCGCCGCTGATCGCGCTGAGCAGATGACCGATCAGGGAGCGCGCGCTTTCCGCGGCGAACAGCACCGGGTATTCGCCGGTGGCGATCTGCCGGGGGGCCAGCCGGGCGATGGTGCGTTCGCCGGCCTTGCGACCGACACTGGCGGCCGATTCCAGGTCGTCGGCGGCCAAGGCCGAGCTGTACCAGCCGTCGCGCTGCATGGCGTCGCCGCGGCCGGCGATCATCGCGCAACCGAAACTGTGCTGGGTGCTGCGCTCGCGGCCGACGAAGCCGTGCGAGTTGGCGTACACGCCGAGGCTGGCGCCGGTGCCGACCGAAGCGCCGTCGGAGTTCTCGATCCTCGCGTCGTAGTCGCGGCCGGCGGTTTCGCAGGCCAGGGCCAGCTCGACGGCGTGGTCGGCGTCGATCGCCCAGGGGTGCCAGCTGTCGAAATCGCGCAGATCGCTCGCCATCAGGGCCGCATCGGCCAGGCCGGCGGAGACGTCGTCCTCGGTGTAACGGGCGATGGCGCAGGCCTGCTCGACCGTGGCCTCCAGGCTCTCGTCGCGCAGGTCGGCGGTGCTGGCGCTGCCCTTGCGCTGGCCGAAATAGACGGTGACGGCGATGCCGCGGTCGCGGGTGGCCTCTACCGTCTCGACCTCGCCCATGCGCACGTTCACGTTCAGCCCCGCCTCCTCCGAGCAGGAAACCTCGGCCTGGCTGGCGCCGCGGGCCTTGGCGGCCGCCAGCAGGCGCTGGGACAGGTCGGCGAGCAGGTCCAGGCGCGCCTCGGGGTCGGCGAAAGTGTGGGCCGAAGCGGTCGGAATGAGGGCGACTGCGTTCAATGTCTTATCCTTGCGGTACGCGGCGCGTCGGCGGCGCGGGAATTCAGGTCAGTTTGACGGTACGAGAGGTGTTTTGCGATGCGCGGCAGAGACGAAGAAACCGGCGAGTTCCTCAGCCCCAGCCGGAGCCAGAACCGGCGCGAGGCGCTGGAGGTGCTGGCCCTGGGCGAGAAACTGGTGTCCTTGACCGAGGCCCAGCTGTCCAAGCTGCCGGTGCCCGAGTCCTTGCTGCCGCACATCCGCGATTGCAAGCGCATCACCGCCAACATCGCCCACAAGCGCCAGTTGGCGTTCCTGGCCAAGCAGATGCGGCGCGAGGACGACGAGGTGCTCGAAGCGATCCGCGATGCCCTCGACGAGGACGGCGAAGCGGCGCGGCGCGAGGTCGCGGCGATGCACCGCATCGAGAACTGGCGCGAACGCCTGCTCGCCGAAGGCGATACGGCGCTGGCCGCGTTGCTCGACGAATACCCGCAGGCCGATCGCCAGCGTCTGCGCCAACTCGCGCGCAACACGCTGGAAGAGCGCAAGCGCAACAAACCGCCGCATTCGTTCCGCGAGCTGTATCGCGAACTGCGCGAGGTGATCCTCGGCGCGGGCGCCGCGAGCGACGATCGCGACAACCGTGACGACTCCCTGGACAGTGACAGCGACGACGATTGATTGTCGCGAGCCGCGGCCCTGAGCCCTTCTTCCAGGCACGGAAGAAGGGATGCATGGGCCACGCGCCGATTCACGCGCTGGTGCCACCCACGGTCAGGCCTTCGATCAACAGCGAGGGCTGGCCGACGCCGACCGGCACGCTCTGCCCGTCCTTGCCGCACACGCCGACGCCTTCGTCGAGCGCGAGATCGTGGCCGATCATGCGCACCTTCTGCATCGTCTCCGGGCCGTTGCCGATCAGAGTCGCGCCCTTGACCGGCGCGGTGACCTTGCCGTCTTCGATCAGATAGGCCTCGGTCGCCGAAAACACGTACTTGCCGCTGGTGATGTCGACCTGGCCGCCGCCGAAGTTGACCGCGTACAGGCCTTTCTTGACCGAGCGGATCATCTCTTCCGGATCGTGCTGGCCGGCGAGCATGTAGGTGTTGGTCATGCGCGGCATCGGCAGATGGGCGAAGGACTCGCGGCGGCCGTTGCCGGTCGGCGCCATGCCCATCAAGCGCGCATTGAGGGTGTCCTGCATATAGCCGACCAGGACGCCGTCCTCGATCAGGGTGGTGCAGTTGGTCGGCGTGCCTTCGTCGTCGATGTTGAGCGAACCGCGGCGGCCGTCGAGGGTGCCGTCGTCGACGATGGTCACGCCCGGCGAAGCCACACGCTGGCCCATGCGGCCGGCATAGGTCGAGGTGCCCTTGCGGTTGAAATCGCCTTCCAGGCCGTGGCCGACCGCCTCGTGCAACAACACGCCGGGCCAGCCCGGGCCTAGCACGACCGGCATGATCCCGGCCGGCGCATCGATCGCCTCCAGGTTCACCAGCGCCTGGCGCAGGGCCTCGCGCGCGAGCCGGTCGGGCTTGTCGCCGCCGAGCAGTTCGGCGTAGCTGTAGCGGCCGCCGCCGCCGGCATAACCGCTTTCGCGGCGGCCGTTGTGTTCGACGATGATCTGCACGTTGAGGCGGACCAGCGGACGCACGTCGGCGCCGAGCACACCGTCGCTGCGCGCCACCAGGATCGTGTCGATGCCGCCGCTGAGGCTGACGATGACCTGCTTGACCCTCGGGTCGGCCGCGCGCAGCAGCTTGTCGATACGGCGCAGCGCCTCGACCTTGGTTTCGTTGCCGATCGAGTCGATCGGATCTTCGCTCGGGTACAGCGAACGCCCGCCGCCGCGCACCAGCGTCTTCGCCGATTGCGCATGGCCGTCGCGGGCGATCGCGCGCGCCGACCGCGATGCCGCCAACAAGGCCTCGCTGTTGATCTCGTCGGAATAGGCGAAGCCGGTCTTCTCGCCGCTGATCGCGCGCACGCCGACGCCCTGCTCGATCGAATGCGAGCCGTCCTTGACGATGCCGTCCTCGACGCTCCAGCTCTCGCGGCGCGAATGCTGGAAATACAGGTCGCCGAAATCGATGCCCGGCCCGAGCAAGGTGCCGAAGCTGCGCTCCAGGCCGCCGGCATCGAGCCCGGCGGGCAACAAGAGGCGGTTTTCGGCGATCTGCAGGGGAAGGGTCATATCGGAACCATGGGGACGTGGAAGGGGCATCTTAGGCGGCGCGGCGGCGGTTTGGCGCGGTCCGCGGCCACCCGGACGAGTGTGGACGGGTGCGGCGCGGGAAACCGTGTCGCAACCCCGCTGTCGAAACCGAAATGGTGGCGCCGGCCGGCGCAATCAACCGCCGCAAGCGGCTGCGACCGGGGCCCGGCGGGTTTCGGCCGAACCGATTCGCCCGCGATCGCCCGTTCTGGCGCCCCGGGCCGCTGCCGAACCGAAGCGGAGCCTGGTACGCGGGGTGAATCGCCGTTCAGCCCGGCGGCGGCGCGACTGGCGGCGCGACCGCCGGCGCCAAGCGCGTCTGTTCGCGCGTCACCACCTCGACCTTCGGCTCTTTCCACGGCCCGGTGACCCGATAGGTCTTCGAGGCCAGGCTGCCGAGCGGCTTCTGCAGCACCGCATTCGCCGCCGCGCCGATCGCCGCACCGACCGGACCGGCCGCGAGCGCGCCGACCGCGGTCAGCAGATTGGCCGCCTTGGGCCGCACTTCGATGGTCTGGTCGTAGCGCTGCGCGCGCAAATCGGCCGCACCGCGGATCGCGATCGCCGCGGCGGGACCGTCGATCACCAGATTGTCGCTGCGCGCGGTGCCGTTGCCGAAGCGCACGGTGCCGTCGATGCGGTCGAAGGCGAAGCCTTTCGAGAACAGGTCGCGGAAGTCGAGGGTCAGGCGACGCGGTAACTGGGCGATGCTGAGCAGGCCGAGCACGCGGCCGGCGCCGGGCTCGACCTCGATCAGGCGGCCGTTGCGCGCCTCCAGGCTCAGGCTGCCTTCGAGCGAAGCGAGCGCGAACGCGGCCGGGCTGCCCGGCCAACCCGCATCGAGCTTGGCCTTGGCCTTGCCGCCGCCGATCTGGCCGGCGAAACCGAAACCGCCGAGCAGCGCGCCGACGTCGCCGCTGTCGAGGGCGACGTTCAAATGGGTGCGCGCCGCCGCGCCGCGGCCGGTCCAGTCGCCGCTGATGTCGATCGACTGCTTGTCGGCCCGCGTGCTCAGTTGTTCGATGCGCAGGCCGGCCGGCGTCGGACGCGTGCGTATCATCGCCTTGCCGAGCGCGGCATCGCCGACCCGCAGTTCGGTGATGTCGAGCGCGAGCGCGGGGATCTTCGCCGGATCGATGGCGTTGGCGCCGCCGAGCGCCGTGTTCGCGTTCGCGGCCGCGCTTGCCGGCGCGCTGCCGGCCACCGCGGTCGCGTTGGCTGCGGCTGCACTCGCGGGCGCGGCCGTCGACGGCGACGCGGTCGGCGCACGCCAGTGCACACGGGCGAAACGCCCGGCGATAGTGCCGCCCTCGCCGCCCGGGATCAGCAGCGCGCCTTCGAGCGCCGCGCCCTCGGCGCGCACCGCGGTCGCGCCGCGCGGCGCCGGCGCGACGATCACGCGGGTGTTCGGGAAGCTGCCGCCGAGCAATTGCAGATGTTGCGCGGTGACGTCGATGCGCTGCAGCGGCAGACCTTCGCCGCTGCCGCCGCCGTGCGCGATCGCGATCCAGTCGATCGCCTCGAGCGTCGCAGCGCGGCCGGTGGCGATCAGGCCGCTGGCCGGCGGCGCTTCGTCGACCCGGTTCGCGCCGAGCACCACGCGCACGCCGGTCTTGCCGGCGACGCTGCGCGCACGCAAGGCCAGGACATTGCCCAGGCCGACGCGCACATCGCCGCTGCCGAGCGGCAATGGGGTCTCGATGGTCGCCGGCAGGCTCGCCGCGCCGGCCTTGTCGAGCGGCGGCGGCAAAGTCAGCGCGGTGCCGACCAAATTCGACTGCAGGCGCAACAGGGTCGGCGTCGGCGCGGAAACGCCGGGCCTCGGCGTCGTGCCGGCGACATGAGCGGTCTTCGGAATCGAGATCCCCACCGTCCACAGCGAACGCCCGTCGAGATAGGACTTCAACCAGGCCAACTCGTCCGGACCGCGCCCGATCAACTCGTCGGCGCCGGACACCACATCGAGGCCGGCCTCGAACACGTTGCCGCGATCGCGCACGAACTCGTCGCCGGCGCGCAGGGACAGCTTGCCCGGCGCGCCTTCGTGCATCACCGCCAGATCCTCGGCGCGGAAACCGCCGCGGCCGTATTCGGCATGGCCGCGCACTTGTTCGAAGGCGATCTTCCAGCGCGGATCGGCGAGCTTGGCGTTGTCCAGGTCGACCGTGCCGGCGATGCGGGTGATGCTGTTGGGCTGCAAGGGCATCTGCATCTCGAACCCGACCCGCGCCGGGCCGCTGGCGCGCAGATTGTCGAGCGTGTCGGCGTGGTCCTTGCGCAGCGGGCTCTGCTTGAGCAGGGCCTGCAACTGCGCCGCATCCGCCGCGGCTTCGGCCTGCACGCGCAGGTGGCCGTCCTTGTAGTGATCGATACCGGCGCCGACCTTGCGCACGCCGACACCGGCGATGCGACCGCTGCCTTCGACGCTGAAGCCATCGGCGACGAAACGCACCTCGGCGTCCAGACCTTCGACCGCCGGCCACTCCGGCTGGAACTTCACCACCGCATCGTCGAGACGGGCGCTGGCTTCGAACAGGCCGTTATTGCGATTGAACGGCCAATCGTCGAGATCGCCGGAGATCACCGCGCGCGCATTGTTCAAGCGCCCGCCGACCAGGGCGGTGTCGAGCCAATTCACCAACTTGGCCGACATGCGGTTGCGGATCCAGAAACCTTTGGCCACCGGGACCTGGGTCGGGTCGATGTCGGCGGCGATATCGATCCACGGCCGCGTGCCGTCGCCCTGCCACCACAGGCCGCCGCGCGCGCTGACGCCGAAGTCGTCGCCGCGCACGCGCAATGCGGTGGTGCCGACGCGCCAGCCCGCGCCTTCGCGCCAGCCGCCGACGCGGCCCTGTAGCTTGACCGTATGCGGCACGCCGAAACCGCGCGGCCAGTCGAAGCGCATCGGCGAGTTTTCGTCGAGGTCGAGGGTGAAGCCATCGGCATCGCCCTCGAAACGGCCGGCTAGGCCCTGCAGTCCCGGCGCATCGCCGACCGCGTCGAAGCCGAGCGCTTCGATTCTCGCACTGGCGAACATCGGGCCGTTGCGGCGGCCGTTGAGCGCGATATTCCGCAGCGAGGCCCGCGGCTTGGCGGTTTCGAACCAGTTGCGCAAGCGTTCGGGCAAGGCATCGCTGAGCGCGGCCACCGCGATCAACGGCCCGGCATCGATGCGTTCGGCGCGCAGCGCGTAATGCTCGCCGCCGGCGACGGCGAGGCCGTCGAGCGTCTGCACCTGCTCGCCACTGCCGATGCGCAGCTTGGAGGCATCGAAACGCCAACCGTGATCGGTCAAGCGCCAATGCGACAAGGTCTCGACGTGTTCGAAATCGACGCGTGCCGCGGCCGCAGCCGCGTTCGTCGCCGGCTGTGCACGCTCGGCGCGCAGACCGACGCGGTCGAGCGCGGCCGACACCGTCACCGAAGCGACGCGATGGTCGCGCAGTTCGGCCCAGGCCTCGGCCCGGCCCTGGCCCGACTCGACCCGGATGCCGGCGAGCTTGAGCAAGGGCGACCAGCCGGTCAGGTCGGCGCGGGTGGCGCCGGCATAGGCGCGGCCGTCCCCGCGCTCGCGATCGAAATCCACCACCGCGTCGAGCGGCGTCGACGGCGCACCGGCCACGCCGACCGTAGGCCAGGCACGCACGCCGGCGCGGACGCGTTTGCCGTCGACGCGCAGGCGCAGGTCGATCTTCGGCACCTGCGCATCGATGCCGAGCGAGGGCGCGATCACCGCGAGCCGGCCATCGATGACCTGCAGTTCGCCCAGGCCTTCGAGCGCCGACAGCGGATCGCGCTGACGGGTCTGTTGGCCGGGCAGACCGCGCACCTTCCAACGGCCGTCGTCGCTGCGCTCCAGAGTCAGGTCGAGCCCCTTGAGGCGCAGTTCCGAGAACGACTGCCCCGGCAACAACCCGGCATACACCGAGACCAGCATTTCGGCATCGCCGATGGTGAAAGCCTGGCTGCCTTCGCCGATGCGCAAACCATCCAGGCGCAGCAAGGGGCCGCGCCGCGTCCATTGCGTTTCGACCTTGTCGAACGCGACCGGCCGCCCCGCGCGCTGGCTCAACCAGGCCGCGACGCGGTCCGGATGGCTTTCGGCCAAGGGCAAGACCTGGCTCGCCGCACCCAGCAACACCGCCACGAGCACGAGCACGATCGCGACGCCATAGAAGGCGCCACGGCGGGCCATGCGCAAACGGCGGCGCAGCGGGGTGGGCATCAGCGGGCCGCTCCGCGTCCCGCCGGGAATCGGGAATCGGGATTCGGGAATCGGAAAATCAAAAGCCGGGCTTCGCTGTTACGAATCCCGAATCCCGATTCCCGATTCCCGGCTTCAGAGCAGCACCACATCGAACTGCTCCTGCGCGTACTGGTCTTCGGCCTGGAAGCGGATCGACTTGCCGAGGAATTCCTCCAACTCGGCCACCGCCGCGGATTCTTCGTCGGTGATCCGCGCGACCACTTTCGGCGAGGCGATCACCAGCAAACGCGCCGCATCGAACTGGCGCACCTGGCGGACGATCTCGCGGAAGATCTCGTAGGTCACCGTCTCCGGCGTCTTCAAGGTGCCGCGCCCGCCGCATTCGTGGCAGGCCTCGCTGAGCTGGCGCTCCAGGCTCTCGGTGGTGCGCTTGCGGGTCATCTCCACCAGGCCCAGCGGCGAGAATTCGTAGACCGTGGTCTTGGCGTGATCGCGGGTCAGCGCCTTTTCCAACTGGCGCAGCACCTGGCGGCGATGCTCCAGGTCGGTCATGTCGATGAAGTCGATGATGATGATGCCGCCCAGGTTGCGCAGCCGCAGTTGCCGGGCGACCGACTGCGCCGCCTCGAGGTTGGTCCGGTAAACGGTCTCCTCGAGATTGCGTTGACCCAGGAACGAGCCGGTGTTGACGTCGATCGTGGTCATCGCCTCGGTCTGGTCGATGACCAGGTAGCCGCCGGACTTCAGCGGCACTTCCTTGTCGAGCGCGCGCTGGATCTCGTCCTCGACCCCGTACAGGTCGAAGATCGGCCGCGCGCCGGTGTAGTGCTCGATCTTCTCGGCCAGCCCCGGCATGTACTGCGCGGCGAAGCTGCGCAGGCGCTCGCAGGTCTCGCGCGAGTCGACCTTGACCTTCTCGACGTCGCGGCGGATCAGGTCGCGCACCGCGCGCAGCGGCAGGCTCAGATCTTCGTAGACGCGTTCGCCGACTTTCGAGCTCTGCGATTTTTCCGCGATCAGGGCCCAGGCCCGGCTCAGATAGCCGATGTCCTCGGCCAGGGCTTCCTCGGGCTGGCTCTCGGCATTGGTGCGCACGATGTAGCCGTGGTTGTCGCCGGCCGGGGCCAGGGTGGTGACCAGCGACTTCAGCCGCGCGCGCTCGCCCTCGTCCTCGATCCGCGCCGACACCCCGACCACGCGGGTGCGCGGCAGCAGCACCAGATAACGCGAGGGAATGCTCAGCTGGGTGGTCAGCCGCGCGCCCTTGCTGCCGATCGGGTCCTTGACCACCTGGACGATGATTTCCTGGCCTTCGCGCAGCAACTCGGCGATCGGCCGGGTCGGCGTCGGCGGCAGCGGCGCTTCGTCGCCCTCGCCTTCGCCGACCGGGTTGTGCTTGACGATGTCGGCCGCGTGCAGGAACGCCGCGCGCTCCAGGCCGATCTCGACGAACGCCGCCTGCATCCCCGGCATCACGCGCTGGACCTTGCCCTTGTAGATGTTGCCGACCACGCCGCGGCGCCAGCCGCGCTCGATGTGCAGCTCCTGCAACATGCCGTTCTCGACGACGGCGACGCGGGTTTCGCGCGGAGTGACGTTGACCAGGATTTCTTCAGTCATGAGGCAGGGTGGGTCCCAAGTCAGGCGAACGTCGGATGGAAAGAACGCGATGCAGCGCGGTCGAACGTAAGCGCGGCGGCCTAGCCGCCGACGCCGAACTCCCGCAGCAGCCGCGACGTCTCGTGCAGCGGCAACCCCATCACCCCCGAATAACTGCCGGCCAGATGCCGTACGAAGACCTCGGCGCCGCCCTGGATCGCGTAGGCGCCGGCCTTGCCCTCGGGCTCGCCGCTGGCGACATAACGCGCGATCGTGGCCTCGTCGAGCTCGGCGAAGCTGACCTGCGAGACCGACAGCGCCTGCGCCTCGCGCGAGCGCGAGACCAGCGACACCGCCGAAATCACCTGGTGGGTGCGCCCCGACAGCTTGCGCAACATGGCCGCTGCATCGTCGGCGTCGCGCGGTTTGCCGAACACCTCGTCGTCGAGCACGACCTCGGTGTCGGACCCCAGCACCAGCGCGGTCGGATTGCCCAGCACCTGCAACAGGCCGGCACCGGCCTTCTCGCGGGCGACGCGGCGGACGTACTCCAGCGCCGGTTCGTTGGGCTGGCGGTGTTCGGGCACGTCGAGATCGAGTACGCCGAATTCCAGGCCGAGGCGGGTCAGCAATTCGCGTCGCCGCGGCGACTTGGAGGCAAGATAGAGCATACGGAAAGCATAACCCGCGCTGACTGAGCGCCAGCCGACGACGAGCCGCGCAAACCCCGTAACGAATCACGGTTCGTTCACCAGTTCAGCAAGACCCTACCCCTCGTCCTTCAAGGAGCACCACATGACCCGGTCGTCGCCACAGTCTTTCGCCCGCCTTTCGTTGCGCCCGCTGGCGCTCGCCGCTTTCCTCGCCTTCGGAGCCGCCACCGCCATGACCGCCCAAGCCCAGACCGCTCCCGCCTACGTCGCCAGCGACGGCACCCTGCTGTCGGTGTCGGCCCAGGCCGAGGCGCGCCGCACGCCGAACATCGCCACCTTGTCGACCGGCGTGGTCACCCAGGCCGCCGACGCCAATGCCGCGATGCGCGCCAACGCCGAGCAGATGAGCAAAGTCGTGGCCGCGATCAAGGCCGCCGGCATCGCCGACCGCGACGTCCAGACCGGCGGCATCAACCTCAACCCGCAGTACCGCTACGCCGAGAACCAGCCGCCCACCATCACCGGCTACCAGGCCAACAACAACGTCAACATCGTCGTGCGCGACCTGTCCAAGCTCGGCAAGATCCTCGACGCCCTGGTCGCCACCGGCGCCAACCAGATCAACGGCCCCAGCTTCGACATCGACGACAAGGAAAAGGACGTCGCCTACGACGAAGCCCGCCGCAGCGCCATCGAGAAGGCCCAGGCCCGCGCCGAGATGTATGCCAAGACCCTGGGCATGAAGGTCCGCCGCATCGTCAGCGTCAGCGAGGGCGCGCGCTTCGGACCGCCGATGCCGATGCCGATGATGGCCATGGGCCGGATGGAGAAGGCATCGGCCGACACCCCGATCGCGCCGGGCGAGAACGCCTTGTCGATGACCCTCGACGTCGTCTTCGAGCTGGGCAAGTAAGCATGGCCGGCCCCGCCAAGACCACGCCGCCGGCGCCGGATCCGAAGCCGGGCCGCACCCCCGGCTACCCGGAACCGCAGCCGCGCGACCCCGACGACGCGCGCCAGCCGCACCCGCGCAAGCCGCCGAACCCGGACGAGGGCGGGCTGGAACGCGAACCCGAGAGCGGCCCGGACCCGACCGATCGGTGAGCCTTGCTCATAGAGCCGTAGACACCAGGAAGGCCCGCGCAAGCGGGCCTTCCTGTTTCTTGGGCGCTACGGCACCGGCGAATGCAGGCCGGCAAGTGGCCAAGCGCATGCCCGCCACGACGACGTTGCCATCCATTCAGCATCCATCGTTCGCGGGCGCGTCGCGCGCCTGCGTTGCGAACGAGGCGCCGACGCGAAAAAACCCGGCGATTTTTCAAGCGCCGCCCTCGCCTGCGGGCGTCGCCGGTGGCCGTCGAGCACGCCGCCCACCGACCAAAGTCGCAAACGAGAAGCGCTTGCATCCGCAAATCGGCCGGCGCATTTTTGTGACGCGGCACCACTGTTCTTGCTCAACCCCACCGGCGGTATCCGAACGTTGTCAGTGATGTCAGACAAGCCAAGGAGGTAGCTCATGGTTCGCGCGATTCCCTCTCACTCCCACACGCCATTGGACGGCACCCGCATCGCTGCCAACGCCGGCGCCATCGCCTTCAATGCGGCGATGCTGATGTTGATGCTGGTCCCGCTGAGCGCGCCGCGTTTGCTGGTGTCCGAAGAAGAGCCGATCTTCCCGCAGTTCGTCCCGAAGAAAGAAGTACTCATCCAACCGAAACCGCCGAAGCCGGAACTGGTCAAGGTCGTCGAGAAGCCGCGCCAGCAACCCGTCATCAAGCAACAGGTCCAACCGGTCGAAGCCCCGCCGGTCGTGGTGGACAACCCCAACCCGCAACCGATCGATTTCGCCGGCGCCGAGACTGTTGCCAAGGCCACGCCAGCAGTCGACCTGGGCCCGCCGATCATCACCGGCGCGACCCTGCAGAGCCTGAAGAACCCGCCGCCGAGCTATCCGCCGCAGGCAGTGCGCGAAGGCCTGACCGGGGTCGTCGAGTTGGAGATCCTGGTCGGCATCGACGGCAAGCCGATCGACGTCAGCATCGTGCGCAGTAGCGGCCATCGCCTGCTCGACCAGGCCGCGCGCAAGGTCGTGCTTAACCGCTGGACCTTCCAGCCGGCGATGAGCAACGGCCAACCGGTGCAGGCGCGCGGCCGCGTGCCGATCGAGTTCAAGCTGGATCAGTAGCGCTCGCTGGAGCGCGCGCAACAGCAAAAACCCGGGCGTTGCCCGGGTTCTTGTCGTTGCGGGAATGGGGAATGGGGAATCGTAAAAGCAGGCAGTAGCCGCTGCTTTCCGATTCCCTATTCCCTATTCCCATCGCCGGGCCTAGGCCCGGTGATACGGATGGTTCGCCAGCAACGCGGCGGCCCGATACAACTGCTCGGCGGCGACCAGCCGCACCAGCATATGCGGCAGGGTCAACGGCCCCAGCGACCATTGCTCGTCGGCCCGCGCCAGCACCTCGGGCGCATGCCCTTCCGGGCCGCCGATCAGGAACGCCAGGTCGCGTCCCTGGCCGCGCCACTGCTCCAGTCGCTGCGCCAGTTGCTCGGAAGTCCACAGGCGTCCGCGCCCTTCCAGCGCCACCACGCAGGCGTTCTTCGGCAGCGCGGCGATCACCCGCGCGCCTTCGTCCTGGGTCGCACGCACGGCGTCGCGGCCTTTGCCGCGCAGGCCCGGTTCGATCTCGACCAGCTCCAGCGGCAACCAATGCGATAGACGTTTCTGGTACTCGCCGAATCCTTCCGCGACCCAGCGCGGCGCTCGCTCGCCGACGGCGATCAGTCTGCTTTTCATGCGCGCATGGTAGCCAAGCGCGCGCGGCCCCGCCGGCCTCGACGCGGCGTTGTCATATTCCGGTTACCGCACCGGGCTAGCGTGCAGGGTTCCCCCGCCCCACCCCAGCCCCGCAGGAGTTTCTACGATGGATGCTTTCGATCCCTCCCGCCGCCAGGTCATCAAGAGCAGCGCCGCCGCCATGGCGATCGGCGCGATGGGCAGCCTGAGCGCGTTGTACACGCGCCAGGCCGCCGCTGCGACCGATCCGACCCGGCTTTCCCCCGTCCCGAGCCGTTACGGCGCGCTGGCGCCGGTCGCCGACCTCAGCACCGGCCTGCCCTTGCTGCAATTGCCGCGCGGCTTCAGCTATCGCTCGTTCGCCTGGAGCGGCGATCGCATGGACGATGGCCAGGTCTGCCCGGACCGTCACGACGGCATGGCCGTGGTCGCCACGCATCGCGGCGCGCAGCATCCGCACGGCCGCGGCCACGGCCGCAGCGAATTGATCCTGATCCGCAACCACGAACGCGGCGCCGGCTCCAGCCCGATCCGCGCGCCCGGCATGTACGACACCGGCACCGTCAGCGGCGGCCAGCCCGGCGGCGGCACCACCACCCTGCGCTATCGCTCCGGCGAAGGCCGCCACGGCGACGAATGGCGCGGCGTCGAACCGAGCCTCGGCGGCACCCTGGTCAATTGCGCCGGCGGTCCGACCCCGTGGGGCACCTGGCTGAGCTGCGAGGAGATCAAGAGCAACGCGGTCTCCAGCACCGGCCACAAACACGGCTACGTGTTCGAGGTCGACCCGCGCAGCGAACGCACCAGCGGCCGCCCGATCGTCGAGATGGGCCGCTTCAGCCACGAGGCGGTGGCGATCGATCCGCGCACCGGCATCGTCTATCTGACCGAAGACGACCGCAACAAGTCCGGCTTCTATCGCTTCATTCCGAACCGCCGCGCCGGCTGCCACGGCTCGCTCGAACACGGCGGCCGCCTGCAGGCCGCGCGCGTGCGCGGCAAGCCCAACGCCGACCTCACCGCGGTCGCCATCGGCGCCGAATACCAGCTCGAATGGGTCGACATCCCGGATCCGGACCTGGACTCGATCGCCGCACCGAGCGGCTTCCCCGACATCGGCGCCGGCGACACGCTCAGCGGCCCGTTCGCCCAGGCCTGGAGCGAAGGCGGCCTGCGCATGAGCCGCGGCGAAGGCATCTGGTACAGCTACGGCAAGTTGTTCATCGTCGACACCAGCAACGGCACCGACGCCCAGGGCCGCAAAGGCCGCGGCAACGGCGCGGTGTGGGTGCTGGACCTGTTCACCCAGCGCATGCGCGCGCTGTTCGTCAGCAGCCACCAGCTCGCCGCGCACAATCCCGACAACATCACCGTCAACGCGCGCGGCGGCGTGGTGCTGTGCGAAGACCCGGATGCGGCGCCGGCCGGCAGCCCCGACGAGTACGGCCCGGGCACGCGCCTGGTCGGCCTGACCCGCGGCGGCGAATCGTTCTATCTGTGCAAGAACAACGCCGAGCTGACCTCGACCCAGATCGCCAACGCCGGCAAGCACGTCGCCGAAGGCGATTACCGCGACAGCGAATTCTGCGGCGCCTGCTGGGACCCGGCCGCGCGCACGTTGTTCGTCAACATGCAGTCGCCGGGCATCACCTTCGCGATCACCGGTCCCTGGGAACGCGGCCCCCTGTAATCGCGATCCGTTCGCGCGCATCGCGACGCCGGCGCAACGGCGTCGCGATCGAACCGGATCGAACCGGCCCTTGCCGGACATGCAAAAAAGAAGGCCCGGCAATGCCGGGCCTTCGAGTTTGCGCAGCGCCAGGGATCAGCGCAGGTTTTCTTCGATCACCTTGATCTGCACGCGCTTGCGCAGCGCCGTGGTCAGTTCGCGGCTTTCTTCGTAACCGCCCATCTGCGAGATCTGCGTACGCAGCATGTCGAGCTGGGCCGCCGGGATTTCCGACTTGCTGCCCGGCTTGACCTTGTTGACCGCGAACAGGACCACGCGGCCGTCGGCGAGCGCGGACTTGCCGGCGGCGACCTTGCCTTCGGCCGGGGCCTTGAGAGCGAAGATCGCTTCGCTGACTTCCGGGGTCGGCAGCGGCATGCCGCGGGCGACGTCCGGGATCGTTTCCGGCGCCGTCAGCTGCTTGGAGGCGGCCACCGCGGCGATCGCTTCACCGCCGTTGATGCGCGCGACCAGCGCATCGGCTTCCTTCTGCGCGGCCTTGATGCCGCGATCGGTGCGCACCGCGGCGATCACCTTGTCGCGGACCTGGGCCAGCGGCAGCGCGCGTTCCGGCGTATGCGAAACGACGCGGATCAGCACGCTGTGCTCCTGGCCGATGTCGATCGGATCGCTGACCGTGTTGTCCTGCAGGCGCGCGTCCGAGAATGCGGCGCGGATCACCGCCGGGTGGGCGCCGATGCCCTGGCCGTTGCCGGCGGCATCGCGGGTGACCGGGCCGACCTTCTGCACCGGCAGGTTCATCGCCTTGGCCGGACCGTCGAGCGAGGTCGGGTTCTTATAGACCAGATCGACCAGCTTGGCCGAAAAGTCGTTGAAGTTGCGCTCGCGACTGGTTTCGGTCTCTTCGCGCAGCAGCGCGTCGCGGACCAGCGCGAACGGCTGTTGCTCGCCGCTCTTGACCTCGCGCACCACGATCACGTGCCAGCCGCTGTCGTCTTTCACCGGCGCACTGATCTCGCCGACCTTGAGCTTGAACGCGGCGTCTTCGAACGCGCCCGGGATGTCGCCCTTGCTGACCCAGCCCAGCTCGCCGCCGGCGGCCTTGGAGCCGAGGTCGTCGCTGTTGGCGCGGGCGATCGCGGCGAAATCGGCGCCGGCGGCCTTGGCCTGGGTCGCGAACTGCGCGGCCTTCTGCTCGGCGGCCTTCTGCGCCGCGGCATCGGCGCCGGAGGCGACGTTGACCTGGATGTGCGAGATCAGGCGCTGTTCCTGGGCGATGAAGCGGTTCTTCTCGGCCTCGTAACGGTCCTGCAGCGCCTTCTCGGTCGGCGCCGGCGGCGGCGGCAGGGTCGCGCCGTTGATCTCGACGTATTCGAGGTTGACGCTCTCGGGCGCGCGGAAATCCTTGGCGTGGCCGTCGTACCACTTCTGGATGTCGGCGGCGCTGACCTCGGCGGTGTCCGGGGTCGGCGGCGGCAGCATCACCAGGCTGACGTCGCGGCGTTCGCCCATGAGCTTGATCAGGCGGTCGGTTTCGGCGTGGGTGAGGAAGTTGCTCTGGCCGATACCGCCGGTCAGCAGGGTTTCCATGAGGCGGGCGCGCACGAACTGCTCGAACTCGGTCGGCGTCTGCGCCGGCTGGCGCATCTGCAGGCCGAGCACGTAGCGCTCCTGGTTGAACTTGCCGGTGCTGTCCTGGAATTCCGGGACCGACTGGATGGTCTTGATGACCAGCGCATCGCTGACCGCCAGGCCGTCGACTTCGGCGGCGAGCTTGCGCACGCGCTCGTCGATCAGCGTTTCCAGTATCGCGCGCTTGCTTTCGGGCTTCTCGAATTCGCGCGCATCGAAGGCTTCGCCTTCGGCGGCGCGGCGGCGATCGCGTTCTTGCTGGAAGCGCGTATTGAATTCCTGCGCGTCGATCGACTCGTGCTTCCACAGCATCGAGGCCGGCCACCACGACGGCGCCGAACGCCACCACGACGGGGCCATGTCGATCCGCGCGACCGAGCTGTCGACGCGCTGCACGAGGTATTGCTCGATGCCGACGAAGGCGAAGGGAATGATCAGCAAGCCGAGGATCACGGTGGCGATCCAGCCCGAGGTCTTGTCGCGAAGTGTCTGCAGCATGTCCGAGTCGCGTTCAGTCGTAAGCCGGACAGTTTAGCGCGGTTCCGGTCCCCAGGCGGATGGGGCGACGACGGTCCCATTCCGGGCGCCGGCCGGGGCGGACCGGGCGGGCTGCGGACGGGTCGGGCCGGATGCTGCGGCGCGAGAACGGCGGGCTGCGCGACCAGCCCCGCTGCGAGCAGGCCTTGCTGCAAGCC
>NZ_CP013141.1:4969266-5015019 GCF_001442535.1 Lysobacter antibioticus
CGCCGCCCCATGCACCGCCGCCGCCCGCGCCGCCAGCCTGGGCGATGACCAGCGATCGCCACGTGCACCAGGTCTACTGAGCCAGGCGAAGGCGCCCTCCGGGACGTACATGCGGAAAGGCCGGGATCGACCCGGCCTTTCTTGCCTCCGCGTTTCGCAACGCAGAGCACGACGTATCGCGCTCGTTACTCCGCAGGCGCGGCGGTCACCCACTTGGCGAACACCGCATCGATCTCGCCGTCGGCGACGCTCTTGCCGTCTTCGAGTTTCCCGGCCTGCTCGAACAAGGGAACGATCATCGCCATGCCGTCGATCTTGGTCTTGAGCCGCACGCCCGGCGCACGCTCCAGATAACGGTCCCAACGCGTGCGGACCTTGCTCCAGAAACCCTCGGTCGCCTTCCAATAGGTATAGGCCGGCTTGAAGTCGACCTCGCCGGTCTTCTGGTAATCGTTGAAGCCGAATTCGCGCGCCAGCTCTTCCTGGCTGCCATCGGGCTTGCGCAGCACCTTGGTGTTGAACTGCTCGTGGGTCCAGCCGTTCGGCGTGATGGTGTGGCGGTTGACCGCCGAGACCGCGTTGTAGTCGCTGCGCTTGGTGTACTCGCGTCGCGGCAGCGGGCGCCAGCTGGCATCGCTGGTCCAGGTCGCGATGCCGTTGCGATAGTCCCAGTGCCCGGTGCCGCAGTAACGCGGCGCATCGCTGACCTCGTACACGCACTGGGTCCAGGCGCCGCGATTGAGTTCGGCCGGAATCTTGCGCACGTGCCAGGTCTGGTCGGCGCTGAACTCGAAACGCTGCGGCGCCTCATAGACCCAGTCCTGGCGCCAGTGCTTGGTCACGTGGCCGCTTTTCGCATCGACCAGGATGTGCTGCAGCACGAGCTTGCGCGGGCTGTCCTCGACCACGATGACGGTCTCGTTGCCGCCGCTGCGCATCGCCGCCGCGCGCTCGTAGCCGGGCTTGAGCAGGACGGTTTCGTCGAAGGCGAAATCGACGATGTATTCGCCCTTCATCGCCAGGATCGAAGCGCGATCGCGCTCGATCGAGGCCTCGGCGGCCGGCACGGGAGACAGGGCCAGCACGGCACGGCTGGCGACAAGAGTGATGGCCAGCAGGCTGGCGGTGTACAGACGTCGGGTCATGGCTGAACTCGATGGTTCTCGGTTGGCTGCGGAAGGGGTCGGAATAAACAGACGAAGCGGTCGGCTCAGGCGTACTGCGGCGGCGCGCCGTCGCGCAGGCCCGAGGCCATGCAGCAGCACACGTGCGCCTGCGGGCGCAGGCGCGCGCCCTCGCCGGCGGCGATGCGGCGCGCGTGCGCATGCCCCAGGTCCGACAGCTCGGCCGCGTCGGCGAGCAGGACGCAGTGCCCGGCTTCGTCGTGCAGCACATGCAGGCGCAGGACCTCGGCGCACCAGCGGCCGCGCAGACGACGCCACCAGCGCCGCCGCAGACGCGGCCACACGCCGCTGCGCGTATCGAAGCCACGGTGCGCGGGCAGTTCGGCGGCGGCATCGTCCCAGGCCAGGAAATCGCTGTCCGGTAGCAGGTACAGGCGCCAGCAGGCGCGGCCGGCGCCGTTGCGGAACAGCAAGGCCTCGCACAAGGCCTCGCCGTCGTGACGGACCAGCCGCTCGGCGCTGTGCGCCTGCAGCCAGCCGTCGAGGGCATCGCGATGACGCGAGGGATACACGCACAACACCGTCGCGACCGCCGCCAAACGTTCCGGCATCGGCAAGCCGGCGCGGTCGAGCGTGGCGGTCGGCAACGTCGCGCGCATGGTTTACCAGCTCACCGCCACGCTCATGCCGAGGTTACGGCCGGGCGCGGTGTAGCGGTCGACGATGGCGCTGCCGGCGCTGAGGCCGGGCAGATTGGCGCCGTCCCAATACTTCTTGTCGGCGAGATTGAACACGCCGACGTTGAACTTGGCGCCGGGGGCGAAATCCCAGTGCGCGAGCAGATCGAGCACGCCGTAACCGGGCGTGGCGAAGCGGTTCGGTGCCGGCAGGTCGCTCTTGCGGTGGGCGAAACGCCCGGCGAGTTCGACCCCCCAACTGGCGCGGTCGTAGGCCACGCCGAGCGTGGCGGTCAACGGCGCGATCGACTCCAACGGCCGGTCGGCGGTCTTGTCCTCGCCCTCGCTCCAGGCCGCCGCGCCGCGCAGCGACCAACCGGCGAGGCGGTCGGAGAGCTGGCCGAAGTCGACGCCGCCGCGCAGTTCGACGCCGCGGATGCGCGCCTTGGCCACGTTCTGCGACTGGAACACGATCAACGGCGTCTGCGGCGGCGCGCTGACCTGGCGGTTGGACTCGATGAAGTCCTTATAGTCGTTGGAGTACACCGACAACTGCGCATAGGCGGCGGCGGTGCTGAAGCGCAGGCCGAGTTCGTAACCGTCGCTGGTCTCGGGCTTGAGGTCCGGGTTCGGGATGGCGGTGTAGCCGAACTGCAGATTGGTGAAGCCGAGGTTGACGTCGCTGTAGGGCGGCGCGCGGAAACCGCGCTGGTAGCCGCCGAACAACGACCAGTCCTGGGCGAAGTGCCAGACTGCGCCGAGCTTGGGGGAGACGCTGGTCTTGCTGAGGTCGCTGATCTTCACCCCCGGGTTGTCGGCGTTCCAGATCGGGTCCTGTTGCGGACGCAGTTCGTAACGGTCCACGCGAACCGCCGGCACCAGGCGGAACTTGCCGTCGGCGAAGCGGATCTCGTCCTGCACGAACACTCCGGCGTTGCGGGTCTTGCTGACCGGGAAATCGCGCACCGGGAAGGTATCGGGCGAAATCACGCTACTGACCGCGCCGGTGGTCAGATTGACCGCGCGGCCGTCGCGCTTCTGCCGGAGCTCGGTGTCTTCGTATTCGAAACCGTAGGTCAGCGTGTGCTCGACCGCACCGGTCGCGAAATCCTTGTGCGCGGTGGCCTCGGCGCCGTACACGCGCTGGTCGAAATTGAACTCGCGCAGGCGCAGGGTCGGGCTGATCTCGCGACCTCCGATCACGCTGACGCGCTGCTCGCGAGTGCGCTGGGTGGTCTCGCTGTCCTGGCGATAGACCTGCCAGCGCAGCGAATCGGCCAGCACGCTGTCGAGGCTGTCGATTTCGTGCGCGAACGCGACCCGTGCGCGGGTCTGGTGATCGTCGCCGGTCTGCGACAACACCCGCACCTGCGGCGCGCCCGGCATCGACAAGGCGGTGCCGCGGGCGCTGAAGACCTGGGTGTCGGTCTGGTCTTCGCTGCCTTCCACGGTCAGGCGGAAGCGCTGGCGGTCGCTCGGCGCATACACCAGCTTGGCCAGCAGGCTGCGGCCTTCGTTGCTCTGCGGGTTGGGCCGGGTGCGGCGAGCATCCAGCGCGGCGTTCCCGCCCTGGTTGCCGGTCTCCTCGCCCTGGTGATGATTGAGCACGACCAAGCCGGACCAGCGCTCGCCGCCGAAGGCCGCGGTGGCGCCGCCGAACAGGCTTTCGTTCTTGCCGTCGTAACCGGCCTTGAGGCCGAAGTAGCTGCCGGCACCGTCCTTAAGGTAGTCGGCCGGGTCCTTGGTGACGAACGAGACCACGCCACCGAGCGCGTCGGAGCCGTGCAGTGCGCTGCTCGGGCCGCGCACGACCTCGACTTCCTTGACCGTATCGAGGTCGACGAAATTGCGCCCGGCGTTGGAGAAGCTGCCGATCGAGAAACTGTCGGACACCGAGATGCCGTCGACCAACACCCGCACGCGGTTGCCGCCGAGGCCGCGGATGCGGATGTCGCCGAGGCCGAAGCGCTCGCTGTTGGCGCCGACCTCGATGCCCGGCTCGTAGCGGAACAGATCCTTCAGGTCGCGGACCAGTTCGCGGTCCATGCGTTCGCGGTCGATCGCGCTGACCGTCGCCGCCACATCCTCCACGGCGCGCTCGGTGCGCGTGGCGCTGACCACGACGCGCTGGAGTTCGTTGACGTCGGCACTGTCGGCGGCATCGGCCGCGGCGGCGACTGCAGGCAGGGCCAGCGACAAGGCCAGGGCGAGCGCGCAGCGCACCGGCGCGCGCAGCGATGGGGAAGCGGAACGAGCGGGCACGGCAATAGTAAGAACGCAGGACATTCGGTCGGACTCGGTAGTGGATTGGCCGAGGCGAGCGGGCGTCCGTTGCAACCATTGTGCAAAGCGGAGGGGCTGGCAGCCTTGAGAGAGAAGGTGCTGGCGGATCGGCCGAAGCCGACGCGCCATACCGCCCTCCTGCCGGGAGCGCGGTATGGCGGATGACGCGGGCGTGGCGTTGCGATCGGCTTGGGAGGTACCGCTTCAAATTCAGAAGCGGGTGCGGCTGGACGGGCTTGGCTGGATCGCGCCGATCGCCGGGTTACTTGGATTACGCCAATCGCGGTGTTACTTGGAACTGCATCGCAGGATTACTTGGTGAGGATCAGCTTGTCGTTGCGGGTGTGACGCAAGCGATAGACCTCGCCGCCATGGCGGATCAACACTTCACGCGCGCCGCGAAGCAAGGCCGTGCTTTCGACCAGGACGCCTTGGGCGGCGGCGACGACGACCGAGGTCGCCGAGGCCGAAGCGATGGAGGGCACGGCGACGGGCGCCGCGACGGCAGCCAGGGGACGATCGCTACGGGGTTTCAGTTGCAGCACCGGATTGCGCAGAGACATGACGGTGGCTCGTTGGGGGTGGGCTCGACAAAAATGATAATGATTCTCATTTGACAGTCAACACCCCAACCGCCGGATCTGCGACCCCGGTCATGCGCGGTCCGCTCCTCCCCGTCTCAGGCCGACTCAGGCCGTCGCGCTCTCCACCCGCTGCCAACCGGCTTCGTCGATGCGCTCGACCCAGTCCAGCGCCTGCAGGTTCTGCAGCAGTTGTTCGGTGCGGCTGGCGCCGAGAATCACGCTGGAAACGTGCGGGTTACGCAGGCACCAGGCGATCGCCAACGGCGCCGGCTCCGCGCCGAGCTCGCGCGCGACCGCGACGAAGGCGTCGGCGCGTTGCGGCCTCCGCTGGTCCGAGCTGCCGAGCACGATCCGCTGCAGCCACTGCTGGTCGGCCTGGCCGAGCCGGCTCTGCGCGGAAATTCCGTCGCGATATTTGCCGGTCAGCAAGCCCGAGGCCAGCGGCGACCAGATCGTCGTGCCGAGGCCGAGTTCGGCATACAGCGGCGCATATTCCAGTTCGACCCGCTCGCGATGCAGCAGGTTGTACTGCGGCTGCTCCATGGTCGGCGCATGCAGATGATGAGCGCGGGCGATCTTGTGCGCCTCGCGGATCAGCGCCGCCGGCCATTCCGAAGTGCCCCAATACAAGACCTTGCCCTGGCGGATCAGCGCGTCCATCGCCCACACGGTTTCCTCGACCGGCACGTCCGGATCGGGACGATGGCAGTAGTACAGATCGAGATGCTCGACACGCAGCCGGCGCAGCGCGTCGTGGCAGGCTTCGGTGACATGCTTGCGCGACAATCCCTTCTGGGTCGGCCCGGGTTCCTCGACCGAGCCGAACATGACCTTGCTCGACACGCAGTAGCCGTCGCGCGGCAGGCGCAGATCGGCGATCGCCTCGCCCATCACCCGCTCCGCCTCGCCGTTGGCATAGCCTTCGGCGTTGTCGAAGAAATTGATGCCGTGGTCCCAGGCCGCGGCGATCAGCTCGCGGGCGGTGTCGCGGCCGATCTGCGCGCCGAAGGTGACCCAGGCGCCGAACGACAGCGCCGAAATCTGGAGGCCGGATGAACCGAGGCGACGGTACTGCATGGATGCACTCCAAACTGAGCGGTGACTGCGGTCATGCTACGCCCCTGGACGATGCGACAAAGGACTGCATGTGGCGATGACGAACCTGAAAACCCGAGGCCTGATCGTGATCTTCATCGCGATCGCCGTCGCATTGTTGGCCTGGCAACTGTGGCGCCTGCGCACGCCGGCGCCCGCGCTGCCCGAACCGGACGCCGTGCAGGCCGAGGTCGCCGATGCAGCGCCCGAAACGGCCGACACCGCACCGGCCGCCGCCACGTCGCGCAAGATCCAGCCCGCCGCCGGCGACTACCGCAACCCGGCCCTGGCCGAGCTGAAGAACCGCGCCGACGCCGGCGACAGCCGCGCCTCCTGCCAACTGGGCATGGAGCTGCTGCGCTGCACCGACCTGTCGGCCGCCGAGCAGGTGCTGGCCGCGGCCGACGACAACGCCCGTCCGGACATGCCGGCCGAGCAACGCGCCTACATGAGCAAACTCGAAAACCGCGCGCGGCACATGGTCGCCGAATGCCGCAACGCGCCCGACGACGCCTGGAAACAAGGCAACCATTACCTGCGCCAGGCCGCCCTCGCCGGCGAACCCGAAGCGATGTACCGCTACGCCCGCGGCGACTCGGTCCTGATCGATTACTCGCGCATGGGCACGCCCGAGTTCGACCGCTGGCGCGCCGAAGCCGGCAACATGATGCAGCTCTCGTTCGAAGCCGGTTACCTGCCCTCGGTGTTCGACCTGATGGTCGGCTACAGCGACAACTCCTCGCCGATCACCGGCCTGATCCCGAACGACCCGACCAAGGCCCGCGCCATGCGCTTGCTGATCGGCCGCCTCTCCGGTAAACCCGCCGACCGCCCGGAAGCGCGCCATGCCGCCCTGGAACCGGCCGCCGTTGCCCTGGCCGCGCAATGGCAGCGCGACTATTTCCCGACCCTGAAGCCGCCGTTGCAACGCATGCCCCGGGTCATGCCGGCCGGCTTCGCCTCGTTGTATGCGGACGAGAACGTCGAGAGCCCGTGTTCGCAGTGAAGTGCGTGAGCGAGGCTCTTTCGGTCCTTCGATTCGGCTGCTTGCATAGTCAAACGCCGCAGTCTTGCGGCGCGCGTACCAAGCAAGATCTGGATCAAACGCCAAAAGCTTCCGCCACTAAAGCGGCGGGTTACTTTCTTTTGTCATAAGCAACAAAAGAAAGGTAACCAAAGAAAAATGCTTTTCTTTGAATCAAGGGCCCGCACGATCGGTGCCGACGCGGGGATTTTTCATACGGGACATCCCTGTCCCGATGAAAAACGGCGCGCATCCCTGCGCGCCGCCCTCCGGGTCTTCTATTGCCTTCGCTAGATCGAGACGACGCACAGCAACGGCCAAGGCCAAATCAAAGCCAAAGCCAAAGCCAAAGCCAAAGCCGACAATAGGAACCCGAAGCGCCGCAACGCCCCCCTGTAGGAGCGGCGTAAGCCGCGACCACGGGACGTGCAGAGACAGCAGCGCCGATGCATTCCATCGAGGCGACACCCTGTCGCAGGGTAGGAGCGGCGCAAGCCGCGACCACGCAGCTGCGCCCCCCTGCGCCGGCGGCCGCAGGGTCGCGGCTTGCGCCGCTCCTACCCAAAAGCGGTCGCGAACCGTCTGCCATTGACGTTGACGTTGACGTTGACGTTGAAGCTCGGCGTAGCACCGAACTCGCAATGCAACCGTAGACCCGGAGGGCGGCGCACAGGACGTGCGCCGTTTTCCGATAAGACAAGGATGTCTTATCGGAAAATCCCGGCGCGAGCTGCGAACTCGCAGGGGAGCTTCGTCAAGGAAAGCCCTTTTCTTTGGTTACTTTTCTTTTGGGCCAACAAAAGAAAGTAACCCGGCCGCGTCAGCGGACGGAAGCTTTGCTGTTGATGTTGCCTGACTGCCTAGTGCGGCAAGACCGACGTAGCGCGGTCGCGGCGTATGACGCCAGGAAATTCCTATGGGACGCCGCTTCTACCCACGCGATGGCGCATCGCTTGAATGGATGACATCGGCGCGATTGCCTCTGCGCGTCCCTTGATCGCGGCTTGTGGCCGAAGGAAATCCAGTAGGACGCCGCTCCTACCCTGAAAAGCCAAGGCCCCGCCCCATCGGGTACTGCGCCCACGGCACAAGCGCGCGCCCTGTGGATCCACCCCGACAGCGCGGCAGGCCCCAACGGCGAAAGATTCTCATTCGCCCACTACCGCCTCGATCCAGCTACAATCCGCCCCACTTTCCTCCTCCGGGGAGTAGCCCACCCGCAGCCGCCAAGGCCTGCGGGGACATGCGTCAACACACTTGGCCCACCGGCCATGGCGCATGAGCGGCAGCCAGCGCGAACGATCCGGGTCCACGACCCCATCGCCGAGCGCTAGCGACCACGGGCAAGACCGAAGGCAGGCGTTGCGCGCAACCCGGGTCGGGCCGCGCATCGTCCGCCTTCGCGTCCACGCGAATGCCCGACCCCGGAGTTGTCATGGATCTGTCCTTCCTCCCGGCCTCGGTCGTCACCACCCTCGTCTCGACGGGCACCGTCGCGCTCGCCGAAATCGGCGACAAGACCCAGTTGCTCGCCCTGCTGCTGGCCGCGCGCTTCCGCAAACCCTGGCCGATCATCGCCGGCATCCTCGTCGCCACCCTGCTCAACCATGCCCTCGCCGCCTGGTTCGGCACCCTGGTCGCGCATTGGCTGCGGCCGGAAGTGCTGCGCTGGATCGTCGCGGCGAGCTTCCTCGCCGTCGCGCTGTGGACGCTCAAGCCCGACCGGCTCGACGAAGAGCCCCAGTTCTCGGCGCGCGGCGCCTTCCTCGCCACCACCATTGCCTTCTTCTTCGCCGAGATCGGCGACAAGACCCAGGTCGCCACCGTGCTGCTCGCGACCCGCTACGAACCCTTGTGGGCGGTGATCGCCGGCACCACCGTCGGCATGCTGCTCGCCAACGTGCCGGTGGCGCTGCTCGGCAGCCGTTTTGCCGACCGCCTGCCCTTGAAAACCGCGCGCTACGTCGCAGCGGCCGTGTTCGCGGCACTGGCGATCTGGGTCGCGGTGCGCGGAATCGGCTGACCGGCGGCCTCACCGACGCTCACGCGGGAGCCGGGCGACCGGCTCTCGCGCTATGCTCGCCGCGGACGGCAAGGGGATCGCGTAGGGATGCACGGCATCGGCGGAAGGTTGCGCGGCGTACTGGTGGCGCTGTTGCTGCGGCCGGACGAAATCATGCTCGAGATCGGCGCCGGCGGCGAATTGCTGGTGGCGCGACTGCGCGCGGTGCTCGCCGCGATGCTGCTGCTGTTGCCGCTGTTCAACGCGATCGGCGGCGGCAGCGTCAAGGAAACCATGATCGGCCTGGGCGGGGCGGTCTTCGTCAACGTGTTCTCGCAGCTGTGGCTGGCCCTGGCCCGGCGCCAGCGCCGCTACCGCTGGCTGCCCTTCACCACCGCCGGCTTCGACGTCACCGCCACCACCCTGGTGCTGGCCGCGCTCGCCGCCCAGCACCTGCCGGCCGGGCTCAACAGCCTGATCGTCTGGTGCGGCTACCTGTTCGCGATCCTGATGACCGCGCTGCGCAGCGACGGCCGCGTCACCCTGTTCGCCGGCCTGCTCGCCTTGGTCCAGTACGGCGTGCTGATCACCGCCGTGTTCGCCGCCGCCGATTCGCCGGAAGAGCTGATGTCGAGCGATTACGGCGCGGTCACCCTCGGCAGCCAGTCGCAGCGCATCGTCCTGCTGGCGATGGTGACCATCGCCACCTCGATGGTCGTGTATCGGATGCAACGCCTGATCGAGATGTCCGGCACCGACGGCCTGACCCGGTTGCCGAACCGGACCTGGCTGACCCACCGCATCCCGCGCCTGTTCGACACCGTTCGCCGCGACGGCGGCAGCCTGACCCTGGCCCTGATCGACCTGGACCATTTCAAACGCATCAACGACGACTACGGCCACCGCCTCGGCGACCGCAGCCTGCGCCACCTGGTCGCGGTGCTGCGCGAACAGGCCGAACCCAGCGAATGGCTGGTGCGCCTGAGCGGCGGCGAATTCCTGCTGGTGATGCGCAAACCCTTGGGCACCGCCTTCGAGGAAGTCGACGCGATCCGCCGCACCGTCGCCGAGCGCCCGTTCGAGCCCGGCCGCGGCGCCGAGCCGCTGTGGCTGAGCTTCAGCGCCGGTCTGGTGACGTTTCCGCAGGAAGGCGGCGACCTCTCGCGCCTGCTCCGCCGCGCCGACCTGCGCCTGCAGCGGGCCAAGCAATCCGGCCGCAATCGCGTGGTCGCCCGCGATATCTGAACGAGCCGGCCCTGGCAAGCCCGGCGGCGCAGCTTGCCGCTGGCGCCGTCACTGCACTAGGCTGCCCCGATTAATAAGTCGCTAACAAGCCGCCGGGGCTCCGGCGCCCGGGGAGAGTGGAGTGGATTCGATTACGCGCGTGGCCTTCGGCCTGTTCGGTTTGGCGGTGCTCGTCGGCATTGCGTGGGTGTTCTCGGTCAACCGCCGTTCGGTCGACTGGAAGCTGGTCGGGATCGGCATCTCCCTGCAGATCGCCTTCGCCTCGGTGGTGCTGTTGGTGCCCGGCGGCAAGGACGTGTTCGACGCGATCGGCAAGGGTTTCGTGCACGTGCTGGAGTTCGTCGGCGCCGGCTCGAAGTTCATCTTCGGCGACCTCATGGACGTCAGCAAATTCGGCTTCATCTTCGCCTTCCAGGTGCTGCCGACGATCATCTTCTTCTCCGCCCTGATGGGCGTGCTCTACCACCTCGGCGTGATGCAGGCGGTGGTGCGGGCGATGGCCTGGGCGATCACCAAGGTGATGCGCGTGTCCGGCGCCGAAACCACCAGCGTCTGCGCCAGCGTCTTCATCGGCCAGACCGAAGCGCCGCTGACCGTACGGCCGTACATCCCCAAGATGACCGAGTCCGAGCTGATCACGATGATGATCGGCGGCATGGCCCACATCGCCGGCGGCGTGCTCGCCGCCTACGTCGGCATGCTCGGCGCCGGCGACCAGGACGCACAGGCGTTCTACGCCAAACACCTGCTCGCCGCCTCGATCATGGCCGCGCCGGCGACCCTGGTGATCGCCAAGATCCTCGTTCCCGAGACCGGTGAGCCGCTGACCCGCGGCACGGTCAAGATGGAAGTCGAGAAGAACACCGCCAACATCATCGACGCCGCCGCCGCCGGCGCCGGCGACGGCCTGCGCCTGGCGCTCAACATCGGCGCGATGCTGCTGGCCTTCATCGCCCTGATCGCGCTGGTCAACGCACCGCTGACCTGGATCGGCGAACAGACCGGCCTGGCCGCGGCGATCGGCAAGCCGACCGACCTGTCGACCCTGCTCGGCTTCCTGCTGGCGCCGATCGCCTGGGTGATCGGCACCCCTTGGGCCGACGCCAACGTGGTCGGCGGCCTGATCGGCGAGAAGGTGGTGCTCAACGAGTTCGTGGCCTATACCCACCTGGCCGACATCGTCAACGGCAAGGTCGCCGGCGTCGCCCTCAGCGACGAAGGCCGCTTGATCGCCACGTACGCCCTGTGCGGTTTCGCCAACTTCAGCTCGATCGCGATCCAGATCGGCGGCATCGGCGGCCTGGCCCCGGAACGTCGCCAGGACCTCGCGCGTTTCGGCCTGCGCGCCGTGCTCGGCGGTTCCATCGCGACCTTCATGACCGCGACCATCGCCGGCGTACTGACTCATTTCTCCGCCTAAGCCCATGAGCCAAGCCTCCGCAGGTCGCGTCGTCGTCGTCGGTTCCTTCAACGTCGACCACGTCTGGTCCCTCGCCGCGCTGCCGCAGCCCGGCGAAACCCTCGCCGGCACCTACCGCACCGGTCCCGGCGGCAAGGGCTTCAACCAGGCCACCGCGGCCGCCCGCGCCGGCGCGCAAACCAGCTTCATCTGCGCCCTGGGCGAGGATGTCGGCGGCCAGCTCGCACACGCGCTCGCCGCCGGCGACGGTATCGACCTGCGCGATCTGCGCAGCGACGCGCCGACCGGCACCGCCGGCATCTACGTCGATGCCGACGGCCGCAACACCATCGTCATCGGACCGGGCGCCAACGCCGAGCTGTCGGCGGAGTTCGTCGGCAGCCACGACGCCCTGCTCGGCACCGCGCAGGTCTTGCTGAGCCAGTTGGAGACGCCGGTCGAATCGGCCGCGGCCGCATTCTCCGCGGCACGCCGCATCGGCGCCCTGACCCTGCTCAACCCGGCCCCGGCCGACGCCGTCGCCAGCGACGCGCTGTGGGCGCTGGCCGATGTGATCACCCCGAACGAAACCGAGTTCTGCGCGCAGTTGCGTCTGCGCACCGGCGCCACGCTCGATCCCGACACCCTGAGCGTCCTGCCCGATGCCGAGCTGCACGCGCACTGCCGTCGCCTGCTTGGGCATGGCAGCGTAGTCGTGACTCTGGGCAAGGCCGGCTGCTTCGTTTCCCATGCCGACGGCGCCCTGCACGGCGACGACTGCGCGTACTACCGCTGCCCCGCAGCCGCGGTCAAAGCCGTCGACACCACCGGCGCCGGCGACGCCTTCAACGGCGCCCTCGCCGCCTCGCTGGCCGCTACCGGCGAGGCCCCGTTCGCGGCGCATGTCGCCTACGCCAACCGCTATGCCGGCCTGTCGACCGAACGCGTCGGCGCGGCCGCGGCGATGCCGCGCGACGCCGAGGTGCGCGCGCGCTTCGGCTGAGCGGTTCGCCGCTCCCGACGGATTTGCTTTAAGGGTAGGAGCGACGCGAGTCGCGACCAAGGGACGCGGAGCGAATACACCGTTGCCGTGATCGATCGAAGCCGCGCACGTCCACGTGGGTAGGAGCGACGCGAGTCGCGACCGCGCTGCGATGGGTTCGCGGCGCATCGCTCAAGCAAAACCTAGATCTAGATCTAGATCTAGATCTAACGCTAAGAGCTTCCGCCACCAAAGCGGCGGGTAACTTTCTTTTGTCTAAAGCAACAAAAGAAAGGTAACCAAAGAAAAATGCTTTTCTTTGAATCACAAGCCCGCACGAGCGGTGCTTCCGCAGGGATTTTTCATACGGGACATCCCTGTCCCGATGAAAAACGGCGCGCATCCCTGCGCGCCGCCCTCCGGGTCTTCGATTGCCTTCGCTAATGCGAGGCGACGCACAGCAACGGCAAAATCCATACAACAACCGCAATCGTGCCGTTGCCGTTGCCGTTGCCGTTGCCGTTGCCGTTGCCGTTGCCGTATGAGCTTGGCGCAGCACCGCTCTTGCGAGAACACCTGGAGACCCGGAGGGCGGCGCACAGGACGTGCGCCGTTTTCCGATAAGACAGGGACGTCTTATCGGAAAATCCCGGCGCGGGCTGCGTGCTCGCAGGGGAGCTTCGTCAAGGAAAGCCCTTTTCTTTGGTTACTTTTCTTTTGGGCCAGCAAAAGAAAGTAACCCGGCCGCTTTAGCGGACGGAAGCTTTGCCCTTTGCCCTTTGCCTTTGCCGTTACCTCTTGCGGACCGATACGCCGCAACGCCATTACATCGCGGTCGCGGCTCGCGCCGCTCCTACCCGGTGAAAGCAGCCGCCCTTCGACCGGCAGCGTCGGCCTTGTTGCCTCAGCACGTCCCCTGGTCGCGGCTCGCGCCGCTCCTACCCGGCGAAAGCAGCCGCCCTTCGACTGGCAGCGTCGGCCTTGTTGCATCAGCACGTCCCCTGGTCGCGGCTCGCGCCGCTCCTACCCGGCGAAAGCAGCCACCCTTCGCCCGGCCACATCGGCCTTGTTGCCTCTGCACGTCCCTCGGTCGCGGCTCACGCCGCTCCTAAAGGGGCTGTAGCCCCCCGACGGGGCTAGAAGCCCAGCCCCACCGGCCTCCCGCCAGGGACATGGCCGACCCACCCTTTTGTTTGAGAATGGTTCGCATTAACATGCGAATCCTGTCGCAGTTCCCAGGCCTCTCCCGCATGCCCCGTTTCTCGTTCCTCGCCAGCGCCCTGCTGGCCGCCCTCGCCGCGCCCGTCGCCCACGCCGACGAGGCCAAGGACATCGACCGCGTCACCGTCTCGGCCAGCACCAGCCGCATGCCGAACTCCGAGGCCGCGCTGGCGAATACCATCACCGTGATCGATCAGGAACAGCTGCGCCAGCAGTTGGCCGTGACCCAGGACATCTCGCAGGTCCTGGCCAACCTGATTCCCTCGTTCGCGCCGTCGCGGCAGAAGCTCACCAACGGCGGCGAAACCCTGCGCGGGCGCAAGCCGCTGTACCTGATCGACGGCGTGCCGCAATCGACGCCGCTGCGCGAGGGCGGTCGCGACGGCCACACCATCGACCCGGCGATGATCGAACGCATCGAAGTCATCCACGGCGCCAATGCGCTGCAGGGCCTCGGCGCCTCGGGCGGCATCATCAACATCATCACCAAGCGCGCGCCGCGCCAGGACGGCGAACGCTTCCACGAGCTCAGCCTCGGCGCCAGCACCGCGCTGCCGAGCCAGAGCGACGGCAGTGGCTATCGCGCCTCGTATCTGTTCGGCACCCGCCAAGGCGCGTTCGACTTCGTCGGCGGCGTCTCCTTCGCCAGCGAAGGCCTGTACTACGACGGCAACGGCAACGCGATCGCGGTCAACGACATCCAGGGCGACCTGATGGACGCGCGCAGCAACAACCTGTTCGCCAAGGCCGGCTGGGACCTCGACGAACAGCGCCGCCTGCAGCTCACCGCCAATCGCTACGAGTTGGAAGGCAACAACGACTACATCACCGTCAACGGCGACATCCGCAGCGGCCGCCTCGCCACCTCGGCGCGCGGCAGCCGCGAAGGCCAGGGCGCGCGCAACCGCTCGACTTCGCTGGTGCTGGACTACACCGACAAGTCGGTGGCCGGCGGTTATCTGCAGGCGCAGCTGTACTGGGTCGACTTCAAGGGCCTGTACGGCGCCACCGACTGGGAAGATTTCTGGCGCGACGGCCGCGACCCGCATTGGTGGGACCAGTCGCAGAACGTCTCGGAAAAACTCGGCGGCAAGTTCAGTTGGTCGCGCGACAACCTGTTCGACCAGCGCCTGCGCGTCACCCTCGGCCTCGACTGGGGGCGCGACACGACCTATCAGGAACTGGTGGTCAGCGGCCTGAAGTGGGTGCCGGAGACGCAGTACGAATCCTGGTCGCCGTTCGTCCAGGCCGAATGGTGGGTCGCCGACAAGGTGATGCTGACCGGCGGCGTACGCCACGAGCGCGGCCAGCTTAAGGTCGACGACTTCACCACGATCCCGGCCAACGCCGGCGGCAGCCGTTTCGTCGAAGGCGGCTCGCCCAAGACCAGCAAGACCCTGCCGAACTTCGGCGCGGTCTGGGAAGCCAGCGACGCGCTGAAGTTCTACGCCTCGTACTCGGAGGGCTACACCGTCGCCGACATCGGCCGCGTGCTGCGCGGCATCACCGCGCCGAACCAGCGCGTCGACAACCTGATCGACCTGTCGCCGGTCGTGTCGGACAACCGCGAGGTCGGCCTGGACTTCGACGACGGCCGTTGGGTCGCGCACGTGGCGGCGTACTGGTCCGACTCCGACCTCGGTTCGCGCCTGGCCTTCGACCGCAATACCCAGAGCTATAACGTCGTGCGCGAGCGCACCGAGATCCGCGGCGTCGAAGCCAATCTCGCCTTCCGCTTCTCCGACGCCGGCCGCGTCGGCCTGGGTTATGCCGGCGCCGAAGGCCGCTACGACAGCGACGGCGACGATCGCGTCGACAGCGACCTGCCGGGCATCAACATCAGCCCCGACCGCATCATCGCGTTCTGGGACCACAGCTGGAGCGAGAACGTCTCGACTCGGCTGCAGGGCAGCCGCTCGCTGGACCGCGACTTCGACCTCAAGGGCGTGCGCGTGGCCAGCACCGACGGCTACACCACGCTCGACCTGCAGGCCCGCTTCAAGCTGCCGGCCGGCCAGCTCAACCTCGGCGTGGAGAACCTGCTCGACGAACAGTACGTGACCTACTACTCGCAGAGCACGCCGCGCAACGACACCTACGTCGCCGGCCGCGGCCGCGTGTTGAGCGCGAGCTGGCAATATCGCTTCTGAGTCCGCTTCCGGCCCGCCCAGCATGTCGCATCGCCAGGCCCATACTTCGCTGCGTTCGCGCCTGCGCACGGCGCTGAAGTGGCTACACCTGTGGCTCGGCCTCAGCGCCGGGCTGCTGTTCGCCGTGGTCGCCCTGTCGGGCACGGTGCTGGCGTTCCAACGCGAGTTGCTGGTATTGGCCTATCCGCAACTCGGCGAGCATGCCTTGCCGACGCAGGAGCAACGCGGGCGCGCGCTCGAACGCATCGTCGGCCACTGGCAGACCCAGGGCATGAGCTCGATCGACCTGCCCACCGCGACCCTGCCGGTGTGGCAAGCCTATTTCCCCGACAACGAACGCCGTTACTTCGATCCGGCCAGCGGCGAACTGCTGTTGCTGCGCAATACCGACAACGACCTGCTGCTGTGGCTGCGCGACCTGCACATCCATCTGCTCGCGGGAAAGACCGGCGAGCAGGTGCTCGGCGTGGTCGGCCTGGTCGCGGTGTTCCTGCTCGCCAGCGGCCTGTACCTGTGGTGGCCGCGCTGGAAAGCGCTGGCGGCGAGCCTGAAGTGGTACCGCGGGCCGCCGACCCGGCGCTGGCTCAGCTGGCATCGCGGCATCGGCCTGTGGCTGCTGCCGCTGACCCTGCTGGCGACACTGACCGGCGTGTCGATGGTCTACGACGATGTGGTGCGCGACGGCCTGCGTGCTGCCTTCGGCGACGCCAAGCCGCGCAAGCCGCCCAAGCTCGAAGCGCGCGACGCGCCGATCGACTGGACCGCGACCCTGCGTGCGGCCGAGGCCGCGGTCGCGGCGGACGGCCCGCTCGCCGGCGCGCGCCTGAGCCGGATCAGCCTGCCCAAGGCCGGCAGCGGCCTGATCGCGATCCGCAGCCGCGCCGTCGACGAATGGCATCCGGTCGGGCGCAGCATGGTCTGGTTCGATCCCTATCAGGGCCGATTGATCGGCACCCTCGATGCGACCCGGCAAGGACTCGGCACGCGCAGCTACGAATCGATCTATCCGCTGCATGGCGGTTTCGTCGGTGGACGCCTGTGGCAATGGCTGATCGCACTGACCGGCCTGGCGCCGCCGTTCCTGCTCGTCACCGGCTTCCTGTTCTGGCGCCGGCGCCGCAATCGCTGAACGCACGCCCCGCCTGCGAACGTCGCCGCGCCGACAAGCTTCCCGCCACGATGTGAAAATGGCGACCGTCTCGATTTTGCGGATGCTCGATGTCGTCGTACTTCCTGCTTCAAAGCCGGCGCGGCAGCGCGCTGGCCCTGCTGTGCGCCGCATTCGCCTCGCCGGCGCCGGCTCAGTCGCCGCCGGCCAGGCAGGACGCTCCCGATTCGACGAGCGAGGCGCGCGATGCGATCGAAACGCTCGACGAGGTCACCGTGCAGGCGCAGCGCCAGGCGCGCTATCTCGCCCGCTGGAGCACCGGCGTCACCAAGGCCGATACCCCGCTGCTGGAAACGCCGCTGTCGGTCTCAGTGGTGAGCCGCCAGCAGATCGACGACCAGAAACCGCGCAGCGTCTCGGAAGCCTTGCGCTACACGCCGGGCGCCTTCGTCGGTCTGGTCGGTTCGGCCGACCGCTACGACTACATCGCCCTGCGCGGCTTCATCGACAACAGCACCGACAACAGCGTTCTCGACGGCCTCAAGCTGCTCGGCGATTCGGCCGGCTACAACTCGCTGCAGATCGACCCGTATTTTCTCGAACGCATCGACGTGTTCCGCGGCCCCTCCTCGGTGCTGTACGGCCGCGCCTCGCCCGGCGGTTTCGCCGCGTTGACCAGCAAGCAGCCGCAATTCGACTACGCCCGTTCGATCGAGGCGACCTTCGGCACTCGCCGTCAGTCCGGCGCCGCGTTCGATTTCACCGGCCCGCTGCGCGAAGACGGCGAAGTCCGCGCCGCCTACCGCCTGGTCGGCCTGGGCCGCTCTTCCGAAACCCAGGTCGAACACACACGGCGCGAACGCTACGCCCTGGCGCCGTCGCTGCTGCTGCAGTTCGGCGAAGGCACCGATCTGTTGCTGCAGGCCTATCTGCAACACGACCCCGACGGCGGCTATCACAGCGGCGTGCCCGCCGACGCCACCCTCGACACCACGCATAACGGCCGCCGCATCTCGCCGCGCCTGTTCGACGGCGAGCCCGGCCGCGACGCTTACTCGCGCCGCGAACGCTTGCTCGGTTATCGGTTCGAGCATCGTTTCGGCCCGAACTGGAGCTTCCGCCAGCACTACCGGCACGTCGACTCCGACGTCGCCCTACGTCAGGTCTACGGCTACGGCTGGGCCAGCGCGACCGAACTCAATCGCTACTACACCGGCGGCGACGAAGCGCTGCGGGCACAGGCCGTCGACAACCAGGTCCAGGGCCGCTTCGAGACCGGCGCCTTCGCCCACACTGTGTCGCTCGGCCTGGACTATCAGAACCGCGAGAATCAGGGTTATTGGCTGTCCGGCGTCGCCGCCCCTCTCGATGCCTTCTCGCCGCGCTACGGCCAGGGCCGGATCAGCGAGGCGCGCAACCATTGGCGCCACGATTTCGAGCAGACGGGGCTCTACCTCCACGACCAGATCGCCCTGCGGCAATGGCGGTTCTCGCTGAGCGGCCGCGGCGACCGCGTGCATATGGCCAACATCGATCGCGATCACGCCACGCGTTCGAGCTGGAGCGGCTCGCGCTTCACTTCGCGCCTCGGTGCGGTGTATCTGTTCGGCAACGGCCTGTCGCCGTACCTCAGCTATAGCGAGTCGTTCAATCCCAACCTCTACGTCGGCCGCGACCACCGCCTGCTCGAACCGACCGAAAGCCGGCAGAACGAAATCGGCCTGAAGCACCAGCCGCCCGGCAGCGAAAGCCTGCTCTCGATAGCCGCCTACGACCTGGTGCAGAACCACGTCGCCTCGCGCGTGCTCGCGACCAACTACCACGAGCCCGCCGGCCAGGTGCGTTCGCGCGGCCTGGAACTGGAGGCCAAGTCGCAGCTCGGCGAGCGCTTCAGCGCAATGGCCAGCTACACCTACACCGACATGGAATACGAACGCGGCGAAGCGGCCTACCGCGGCAAGACGCCGTACCAGGCGCCGCGGCACATGGCCAGCCTGTGGGCCGACTACGCCTTCGCCGGCGGCCTGGGCGTCGGCGCCGGCCTGCGCCATGTCGGCAGCAGTTGGGCCGACCGTATCAACACCCGCAAAGTGCCGGCCTACACCCTGATGGACCTGTCGCTGCGCTATGAACTCGGACGCGCCTCGGCCGCCCTGCGCGGGCTGAGCCTGCGGGTCAACGCCAACAACCTGCTCGACAAGCGCTACGTGGCCTCGTGCGCCAGCCTGCTGTACTGCTACTACGGCGAGGAGCGAAACGTGACGGCGACCGTGCGTTACGACTTCTGAGGCGGCCCGCGCCCGGCTCCGCCGACCGGCGGTCGCGGCCTGCGGCCGGATCGGGTTCACAACCGCGTTCTATCGACGTGTAACCGGATGTCACACGTCCGCCGCAGGCGGCCTAACCGAGGGAACGAAAATGGCAGGCAGGTTCTTGATCAGCAAGCGCAGCAACGGCGAATTCCAGTTCGTGCTCAAGGCCGGCAACGGCGAGCCCATCCTCAGCAGCGAGGGCTACAAGGCCAAGCCCTCGTGCATCAACGGCATCGAGGCGGTGCGCACGAACAGCCAGAACGACGCCCGTTACGAGCGCAAAACCTCGTCCAGCGAGCGTCCCTATTTCGTGCTCAAGGCCGCCAACGGCGAGATCGTCGGCACCAGCGAGCTGTACTCCAGCAACGGCGCGCTCGAAAAAGGCGTCGCCTCGGTCAGGCTGAACGCCCCGACCGCGGCCGTGGACGACCCCACCGCCTGAGCGAGGTCCGCCTCGGCGGCAGACCGGCCCCTCGCGGCCGGCTGCGAACGGCCGGCCACGGACGGCCTGACCTGGCCCGCGCGCAGGGTGGCTTACAATGCCGCCCATGCGCATCGGCCCCTACTCCCTCATGCCGCGCGTGATCCTCGCGCCCATGGCCGGGGTCACCGACAAGCCCTTCCGGGTGCTGAGCAAGCGCCTGGGTGCGGGCCTGTGCGTGTCCGAGATGACCACCAGCGACCCGCGCTTCTGGAGCACGGCCAAGTCGCGCCACCGCATGGACCACGACGGCGAGCCCGACCCGATCAGCGTGCAGATCGCCGGCACGGTGCCGCAGATCATGGCCGACGCGGCCCGCTACAACGTCGACCACGGCGCCCAGATCGTCGACATCAACATGGGCTGCCCGGCCAAGAAGGTCTGCAACGCCTGGGCCGGCTCGGCGCTGATGCGCGACGAGGCCCTGGTCGGGCGCATCGTCGAGGCCGTGGTCAAGGCGGTCGACGTGCCGGTCACGCTGAAGATCCGCACCGGCTGGGACCACGACCAGCGCAATGCCCCGAACATCGCCCGCATCGCGCAGGACGCCGGCATCGCCGCGCTCGCCGTGCACGGCCGCACCCGCGACCAGCAGTACACCGGCAGCGCCGAGTACGACACCATCGCCGCGATCAAGGCGGCGCTGTCGATCCCGGTGATCGCCAACGGCGACATCGATTCGCCGCACAAGGCTGCCTTCGTCCTCGCCCACACCGGCTGCGACGCGGTCATGGTCGGGCGCGCCGCGCAAGGGCGGCCGTGGATCTTCCGCGAGATCGCCCATTACCTGGCGCACGGCGAAGAACTGGCGCCGCCGACCCTGGCCGAGGTGCGCGACATCCTGCTCGGCCATCTCGAACACCTGCACGCGTTCTACGGCGAAGTCTCGGGCGTGCGCATCGCCCGCAAGCATCTGGGCTGGTACGCCAAGGACCGTCCCGAGAACGCCGCCTTCCGTGCCGTGGTCAATCGCGCCGACACCGCCGAACTGCAGTTGCGGCTGACCCGCGATTACTTCGACGCCCTGGTCGCGGGCGTCGCGCCGGACCTGCCGGTCGCGGCCTGAGCGGCGTTCGTCCGGCTCCGATTCGCCGCGCTACCTACCCTGTGCGCTGCAGCATGAGCCGCAACGCGGTGTCTTCTCGAGTGCGGCTCCGCCATCGAGCGGCGGCTCAGCGCATGCCGCCGTTGTGGCTCTGCGCCGGGATCGCCGCGGCGCGCATCGAGGTCGGTACGGGCGCCTGGGCCTCGGCGACGATCTCCGGCTCCTGCCAGATCCGCGTCCACATCGCCGGCAGCTTGCGCGCCGCATCCCAGGGCCATTGCAACTGCTGCGGCGGAATCTCGCGCCAGGACTCGGCGGCGCGCTCGGCCACCGCGAAGCGGAAGCTGTAGTCGGGCTCGGCGCCCATGCGCAGGTCGGTCACGATCAGGCGGCCGTCGCGCTGCTCGGCTTTCATGAAGCCGTGGTTGAACCAGTTCAAACGATGCACGGCCGGATAACCGCTGACCTGCCTGAAAGCCTCCATATCGGAGTCGTAGGCACGGAACCGCATCGGCCCGCGATCGGCGACCAGCGAACGCTCGCCTTCGACGAAACCGCCGGGCGTCATCGCCACCACCCGCCACAGGAGGGTGTTGAACGGCATCGGCACCGAGAAACGCGGCGCGTCCTCCAGCCCGAGCTTGGCCAATGCGGCTTCGGCCTCGTGTTCGACCCGCGACTTGGCCCATAACGAGCCGCCCAGGTACAGCGAGCTCAAGGCCAGGCCGACCACCAGCGCCGGTTGCGCGAGCCTGCGTTCGCGCGCGAACCAGGCCACCACGCAGGCGAGCAACAACCACACCGTGTACAGCGGGTCGATGATGAAGACGCTCGACCACATCACCGGTTTGACCGGCAGCGGCCACAGCAACTGGGTGCCGTAGACGGTGAAGGCATCGAGCACCGGATGGGTCAGCAAGGCCGCCTGCATCGCCCAGAACCAGCGCTTGGGCGACTGCGCGACGCGGCCGCCGCGTTCGCGGCACCAGGCCCAGATCGCCCAGGCGATGAAGGGCAGCACCAGCAGCGAGTGGCTGAGGCTGCGGTGCCAGGTCATGCGTTCGACCGGGTCGGCAGTGAACAGGTTGACCGGGATAACGTCGAGGTCGGGCAAGGTGCCCAGTGCGGCGCCGGCAAGCAAGGCCGCGCGGCGATGCCCGGCGGGCGCGATGGCGGCGCTCAGCGCCGCGCCGAGCACGATTTGAGTCAAGGAATCCATGCGCGAATGCTAACCGCAGGCCCGGCGGCGGCGAGTTTGTTTTTCGTTGGGAGGGCGTCCGGGCCGTAATTCACGCCGCTCGCGGCCCTGCCTGGAAGCGGACGCGGCGCTCCTCGATAATCGGTCGACACAGATCCGATCGACGCCCCGCTCCCCCCAAGCATCGTCCGCCAGGAATCGTCCGCCATGCCGAACCGCCCCCTGCCCAAGCCCATCGGTATCGTCGCCTGCTCGGCCGAGGGCGCGGCGCTGTGCTATCGGACGATCTGCGCCGAGGGCGCGCGCCTGCTCGGTCCGCATGCGCATCCGGAAATTTCCCTGCACAGCCATTCCCTGGCCGACTACGTGAGCTGCCTGGATCGCGGCGACCTCGACGGCGTCGGCGAGCTGATGCTGTCGTCGGCGCGCAAGCTGGCCGCGGCCGGTGCGCAGTTCCTGATCTGCCCCGACAACACCATTCACCAGGCCATGGCCTACGTCGAGGCGCGTTCGCCGCTGCCGTGGTTGCACATCGCGCAGGTCGTGGCGCAGCGCGCGGCCGAACGCGGCTTTCGCCGCATCGGCATCACCGGCACGCGCTGGCTGGTCGAGAGCGAGGTCTATCCGGACAAACTCGGCGCGCTGGGCCTGGACTATGTGCGCCCCAGCGCGGAAGAACGCGCGCAGATCGGCCGCATCATCATGGACGAGCTGGTCTATGGCAGCTTCAAGCCCGAATCGGTCGCGTACTTCCAACAGGTGATCGAACGCTTCAAGCACGCCGGCTGCGATGCGGTCGTGCTCGGCTGCACCGAGATCCCCTTGATCATCAGCGACGAGAACTCGCCGCTGCCGACTCTGGATTCGACTCGTTTATTGGCGCGGGCGGCGTTGAAGCGGGCGGTGTCGGGCGATTGATCGCGACGGTCCTCACCCCGGCCCTCCCCGGCAAGTGGGAGAGGGAGCAGAGCGAGATCGAGCTTCCAGGCTAGCTCAGGCCGCGTGCGGCAGCGCGCCTGGCAGCAGGCGCGGCGCGCGCGCCGGCAACAGCGCCAGGGTCTCGCCGGTGTGGGCCAGCAGGCGCAGGGTGCCGTCGGGGTCTTCGGCCAAGGCGGTCAGGCTTTCGACCCAATCGCCGTCGTTGGCATAGACGCAGCCGTCGCGCTCGAACAAGGCGGCGCGGTGGATATGACCGCAGACGATGCCGTCGAGACCGCGCCGGCTGGCGTCGCCCAGGCCGGCCTGGACGAAGCGCGAGATGTAGCGTTCGGCCGCGCCGCTCTGGCGCTTGAGGAAATCGGCGAGCGACCAGTAGCGCAGGCCGAAGCGGCGGCGCACGCGGTTGGTCAGGCGATTGCTGGTGAGGATGCGCTCGTACAACCAGTCGCCGAATTTCTCCTGCATGCCGCCGAACTGGGTCACCGTGTCGTAATCGTCGCCGTGGGTCACCAGCAGGCGGCGGCCGTCGGCGGTCAGGTGGATCGCGCGTCGCCGCACCTGCATGCGCGGCAACACCAGGCCGCAGAAGCGACGGATCGAGCGGTCGTGATTGCCCGGCACGTAGATCAGCTCGGTGCCGGCGCGCACCAGCGCATGCAGCGCCTCGACCACGCGGTATTGGGCCGAGCCCCAGGCGGCGCGGCGTTGCGCCATCCACCAGAGGTCGACGATGTCGCCGACCAAATACAGACGATCGCAACGCAGGTTCTGCAGAAAGTCGGCGAACTCCTCGGCATGGCAGTGTTTGGCCCCCAGATGCACGTCGGAGACGAACACCGCCCTGCGGCGGATCGGCAATTGCGTGATCGATGCAGGCGTCATGACACGGCCTCGCTGGCGGCGGGTTCGATGCCGGACTCGAGCGCGCGCGGCGCGGCGCCGAGGTAACGCTCGCGCTTCTTCGGGCGCAAGCGCTGCAGGTCCACTTCGATCAGGCCGTCGACCGCGTCGCTGAAGGCCGGGTCGACGCCGAAAGCCAGGAAACGCGCACCGCCGGGTTCGCACAGGTCGGTGTACTGCTTGTAGAGCATCGGCAGGCTGGCGCCGAGCGCGTCGAGATTGCCCTTGAGCACGCGGAAAGCGGTCGCCGCGTCGAGCGCGTCGAACTGCGGCGGCGCCGCCCGGTACACGAACGGCTGCTTCGACACCGCGGCGGACTCGTCGCTGCCGTAATAACGGGCGTAGTAGGCGACGATCTGTTCGCGCGCGTCGGCCGGCAGGGCGGCACTGATCGAGACCGGCCCGAACAGATAGCGCACGCCCGGATGCCGGCACAGATAGGCGCCGATGCCCTGCCACAGGTAATCGATGCTGCGGCTGCCCCAGTACTCGGGCACGACGAAGCTGCGGCCGAGCTCCATGCCCTGGACCAGGCGCGGCACCGCGTCGTCGGCATAGCGGAACAAGGACGCGGTGTAGAGCCCGGCCAGGCCGCGCTCGGCCAACACGCGGCTGCCGCGCGCGATGCGGTAGGCACCGGCGATCTTGGCCTCGGCGGCATCCCACAGCACGATGTGTTCGTACCAGCTGTCGAAGACGTCGACGTCCAGGCGTTGGCCGGTGCCCTCGCCGACCGCGCGGAAGGTCAGCTCGCGCAGGCGGCCGATTTCGCGCAGCAGGGGCGCACCGGCCGGCAGCACGCCGACCCGGATCTGCTTGCCGTCGATGGTCTGGCCCAGCGATTCCATCGCCTCGACCCCGGCCCGCACCAGCGCCGGATCGACCGCGTCGATCAGCGCTTCCGGCCCGATCGGCGCCGAGCGCTCGCGCGGCGTGCCGATCGCATGCAGCTCGCGCCGCACCTCGCGCAACAAGCGCTCGGCGTCGCCGTCGACCGGCAGTCGCAAGGGCCGGCCGATCCGCAGCGCGACCCGGCGCGCGCGGCGGGCGAACATCTCGCGCGCCAGCAGGGCGGTGCCGGCCGGCTTGAACAAAGCCGAGGCGCCGTAGAACAGCGCCGAGTTGCGCGCCTCGATCCGCACCGGCAGCACCGGCGCGGCGGTCTTGCGGGCGAAACGCAGGAAACCGCGCCGCCAGCGGCCGTCGGTGACCCCGCGCAGTCCGAGCCGGGCGACTTCCCCGGCCGGAAACACGATCACGCATTGTTCCGCCTGCAGCGCGGCCTCGATCGCGTGCAGGCTGTCGGGACTCGGCCGGCCGCCCAGAATGCGCACCGGCAGGATCAGACCTTCGAGGCCGTCGAGCGCCGACAGCAAATCGTTGGCGACGATGCGGACGTCGCGGCGCACGCGGGCCACCGCATCGAGCAGGGCCAGGGCGTCGACCGCCCCGGACGGATGGTTGGCGACGATCAGCAGGCGGCCGGTCGCGGGAATCCGCTGCAGCTCGGCGGCCTCGACCAGGTAGCGCGCCTGCAGGAAATCCAGCGCGGCGGTGACGAAGGCGAAGCCGCGCAGGTGGCCGTTCTCGGCCAGGAAGCCATCGACCCGGTCGAATTTCGACCAACGCCCGATGGTGCGGAGCAAAGGACGGGCGATCCCGGCCCGGCGACCCCGGAACCATTGCGGGAAGCGCTCTTGCAGTCGGCGTTCGAATTGCAGCATCGGCGTCGCATCGGCGGCGGTATGCCGGGCAGCCTGAGCCGGGGCGGCGACAGGATCATGGCGGTTTCGGGTCAGTCCGGTGACACGGCCAGCGGCGGTCCCCGACGGGCTTTTTCCCCGAAGATTCCGGACATAGGCCGCAGTTAAAGACCGCTTAACCCCCGGCAACCCCAAGACACGGCACAATGCGCGCTCGCGGCCGAGCCTGTATTATGTGCGGCCATCTTTCTATCCGAATACGAGGATATAGCCTCGATGTCCAGCTACCTGTTCACCTCCGAATCCGTCTCCGAAGGCCACCCGGACAAGATCGCCGACCAGATCTCCGACGCCGTCCTCGACGCCATCCTGGCCCAGGACAAGCGCGCGCGCGTGGCCTGCGAGACGATGGTGAAGACGGGCGCGGCGATCGTCGCCGGCGAAGTCACCACCAATGCGTGGGTCGACATCGAAGCCATCGCGCGTAAGGTCATCAACGACATCGGCTACGACAATTCCAATGTCGGCTTCGATGGCCACACCTGCGCGATCATCAACATGCTCGGCAAGCAGTCGCCCGACATCGCCGCCGGCGTCGACCGCAAGAAGCCGGAAGAACAGGGCGCGGGCGACCAGGGCCTGATGTTCGGCTACGCCTGCAACGAAGCCCCGGAATTCATGCCGGCGCCGATCTACTACTCGCACCGCCTGGTCGAGCAGCAGGCCAAGATCCGCAAGGCCAAGAACTCCAAGCTGCCCTGGCTGCGCCCGGACGCGAAGTCGCAGGTCACCCTGCGCTACGACGCCGAGCACAAGGTGGTCGGCCTCGACGCCGTGGTCCTGTCGACCCAGCACGATCCGGGCATCAAGCAGAAGGACCTGGTCGAAGGCGTGTATGAGCACGTCCTCAAGCCGGTGCTGCCGAAGGCGTGGCTCGAAAAGCTGCCCAAGAGCAAGGTCCACATCAACCCGACCGGCATCTTCGTGATCGGCGGCCCGGTCGGCGACTGCGGCCTGACCGGCCGCAAGATCATCGTCGACAGCTACGGCGGCATGGCCCGTCACGGCGGCGGCGCGTTCTCGGGCAAGGACCCGTCGAAGGTCGACCGTTCGGCCGCCTACGCCGCGCGTTACGTGGCCAAGAACATCGTTGCCGCCGGCCTGGCCGACAAGTGCGAAGTGCAGGTCTCCTACGCCATCGGCGTGGCCGAGCCGACCTCGATCTCGGTCACCACCTTCGGCACCGGCAAGATCAGCGACGACAAGATCGAGAAGCTGATCCGCAAGCACTTCGACCTGCGCCCGTACGGCATCGTCAAGATGCTCGACCTGATCCACCCGGTCTACCAGCTCACCGCCGCCTACGGCCACTTCGGCCGCAAGCCGAAGGAAGTCAGCTACGTCGACGGCGCCGGCAAGAAGCAGACCGCGACCGCGTTCTCGTGGGAAAAGACCGACAAGGCCGACGACCTGCGCAAGGATGCCGGGCTGAAGAAGTAAGCCGGCAGCGACATCGCATCAAGAGAAAGGGCCGCGAAAGCGGCCCTTTTTCGTGGTCGGTGCGGCTTGCGCAGCTCACAGGTGTTGAGTCGAAGCGCCTCCGACCGTCTGCGACGGGTTGCTGTTCGACGGCGTCGCCGACAGCATCCGCGCGGCATGCAGGCTCGCCGCCTCGGTGCTCAGCTTCGACATCGACATATCGCAGACGTCTTCGAGATTTACCGCCGCGAAGGTGCGCGATTCGCTCGTGCCGCGTTCGGTCGCGCTCAACATCGTGTCCTCCTTGCCCCGCGGCACGAAGGTCTTGACCTCGTCGATATCGCCGTAGATGCCCCGCTTCATGCAGGCCACGGTCAAGGCCGCTGCCGCTTGTTGAGCGCTGAACAGGTCGGCGACTTTCTCGCCCTCTTTCAGATAGAACGCGTCGCCGGGCATCTTGCCCAGGATCTCCGAGTACAGGCCGTGCATCGGGTGCTTTTTATCGTTCACCATCACCGCCTCTGCCGGTTTGCCGGCCCCGACAACCAGAGCCGGCGCCGACTCGCTTGGCGTTTCCTTCGCCTGCGCCAGGGCCGCCGGATAACAAGGCTTGCCGAGCTTCGACAGGGTGACCGCTTCGGCACTCGGGTCGGCCGACAGCCCGTAGTCCCGCGAGGTCTGGTAACCGTGGCTGTAATTCTCGGCGGTGTCGTGCTTCTTCAAGGTCGAGGCCACGACATCGGCGGCGGCGGAAATCCGGCAACCGTTGTCCTGGCAGGTTTCGACCACCGCGCCCTTGCTTTCGAGCCAGGTCTTGAGCTTGCCGGGCAACCATCCGTCCTGGCCTGCGGCGTTCTCGCCCTGGGCGCATACCAGCACGGCTTTCTTCCCGGTCAGGTCGCCCAAACCCGAACTTTCCAGGGCGGCTTCAAGCTTGGGATGGTAATCGCCCCAGGCCTTCTCGCTGTCGCAACCCGAGTAGACATGCGACAGCGCGACCTTGCCGTTGCCCGCCAAGCCCACCGCCACGCAACCGGACAAGCCGTCGGTGACCAAGTCCGTGGTGCCGGCATCGGCGACCATCCATTCGTTCAAACCGACTTTGACGCGATCGTTCATTACCTTCTCCGGTTCGGGTTCGGGCGATCACGGCGAGGATTCGCCGCATCGAACTGAATGACCGAACGAAAAACAGCGGCAAACACGGCCGGGACACGTGGCCGCAGCGCCGCCTCACATGCCCTTGGTCTGGCCGCCTTGCTGGGTTTGCGCGTGCTCCACCGGCAGGCCCGGCTGCATGCCCAGCTCGGAAGACTTCACCCGAGCCAGCTCGCTCGCAACCGGCAGATAGTCCTCGCCGAGCTCGAAGACATTCGCGCACAAGTCGTGGCGAGCGCCCTCCTGACCGCCCACCAACGCGAATACCGTATCGGTGTCGTCCTTGCCGTAGGCGAGTTTCTCGACTCCGTCGCGGATGCCCGCGTCCAGACACTTCACCGTCAGCGCCGCCGCGACTTCGTTCTTCCAGTACGGCGACTTCGTGAACATGCTCGGCGCCAGCCCGTCGATCTGGCCCAGAACCGAAGCGAAAAGCCGGTGCGCCGGATGCGAGGCATCGGTCAGCAGGATCGGCTTGGCGACGGGCACTGGCGTATCCGGGTCCTGCAGCGCCTTCGTCGCCGCTCCGGCCTTCGCCGACAGGGCGAAGCGCTCCACCGGCAGCGCATCCTCGATCGTGGTCCGATAGCCATAGCTGTAGTCGCTGCTCTGCTGATCGGCGCTCTTGTCGCGCACGACGGCATCCTGCTTTACCGCGCAAACCCGGCAGCCGTCGTCCATGCGCCGTTCCGACTGGATCCCGCGTTGCGATAGCCAAGCCTCGATGCGATCGCAAAGCAATCCGCTGGTGGGGTCCGAATACACCAGCACCGCGCGGATATCCTTCGGCTCGCCCAACCGAGAGGCCTGCAAGGCCTCGTCGAGCTTCTCTTGGTAGCTCGGCCAAAGGGCCTCGTCCTTGGCCTCGTCGTAGACGTGCGTCAAAGCGATGCGGTCCTTGCGGGTCAGTCCCACCGCGACGCAGCCCAGCAAACCGTCGGTGATCAAGTCGGTCTGCTTCGGGTCGGCCGCAAGCCATTCGTCCAGGCCTACTTTGACTCGCATGTCGCTCTCCCGATCGAATGATTCCTGTAGCTCCCGAATTCCGAGCGCCGATCACGCTCGCCGCCATCGTCCCGCAGCTCGCACGCGGGGCCGACGGCATTGCCTTGCAAGGCAGCTCACGGCCAGATGCGCGCAGTCTCGCTTCCAAGAACGCAAAAGGGCCGCAACAGCGGCCCTTTCGTATCCCCCTCGCCCGGGCGCGACGCAGCTTGGCGCCCCCTGCCGCTCGCATCATTTGGCGTTGTGCTTCTCCACATCCATGCTGATGCGATCGAAGTCGCCCCTGGACATGTGGCCGTCCGCCGCATAGGAGATTTCCAGCAGACTGTTGGCGAAACCGTACTTGTCCTGGTTGGACGTGCGCGACAGGCCGACGGCGAAAGCGAAGGTGCTGCGCGAATGACCGTCGCCGTCGTCGGTCAGGGAGGCGATCGAGTTACCCGGCGCGTAGGTGTCGCCGGCCTTTTCGGCTTGCGCGTTCAAGGCGCGCATCTCGCCCTCGCTGAAGGTCAGTTTGACCTTCTCGCCCGGGATCGCCGGGCCGCTCTCGCTGGCTCCGCCGCTGAGCACCCAATTGATCTGCTGCGCCGAATGGTTGCCCAGGCCGCTGGTGTCGACGGTGTATTCGTAGGTGCGCTCGGATCGCACTTCGTTGCCTTCGGCGTCGAAACGTTGGGTCACCTTCAGCGGCACGTTGTTGCCGTACTTGAATTCACTGGTCAGGGCGATGGAGCCGTCGGGATACGTCGTCTGGGTGTAGGTACCGGTCGTGGACGCGCGCAATGCGATGTCGCCCTCCACCTCTGCTTCGCCGGCGCTCAGTTTGAGCTTGAGCCGGCCCTGCGAGGACACGTCCAGGCGATGCACCGTCGCCACATCGGACACCCCGGGCGCCCCATGCTCGGCTTCGCCGGTGGCGACGAAGTTCGCATAGGCGGATCGGCCTGCGGCACTGTCCAGATCGAACGTCGCGGTACGCATCATCGAGTCGCCTACGTTGATCTGCTGCCCCACGGTCAGCGAACCCTCGACGCCTCCCGCGCCCTTGAAGCGGACGCCGCCGCCGTTGTAGGCCTCGATCGAAGCGCTCGGGCCCTTCATGATCTGCACCTGGTTCGAGCCGGTGCGGGTGATCGAATAGCTCACACCGCTGGCGTCCTTGATCTCCGACTCGCCGCCGACATGGCGAAACGAACCGGCGATTTCGGTCTGGGTGTAGTACTGACCGTCCATGATCACGGTCGCCCCGAGCGGAATCGTGCTCGGGTCGAAGGGATTGATCTTGGCCACTTCCTTCGGGTCGTGGTCTCCGCCAGGCAGGATCACCTTGTAGCGCGCGCGGAATCCCGCGCCGACCGACACCTCGGCTTCCAGTTGCCCGCTGCGGGCCTCGGCATGGGTTTTGTTGACGTTGGCGCCGGTCACGGTGAACTCGGTCTTGCCCTCCTTCACGACCCAACCGATTTCCAGCGACGATTCGGTGCTGATCTTGAATCCGACCCGGCTGGAGCCCTCCACGGCGGCCTCGTTCGTTACCGTGACCTTGGTGGCGTTGTCGCCCGGGTTGTAAGCGATCTTCACCGAACCCATGCCGGCGCTGAATTCGCTGTTGCTCGTGCCATGGCTGGCTTCGTAAGGGCTCTCCATCGGCTCGGCCGTCACGCTCATCGGCGCAGCCGGGATCCGCAAGGTGTCGCCGTAGAAGATGGGGTCGGCGCGGCCGCTCTGCTGCGCTTCATCGAGGCGCCATTTGTCCTGGAACAACTCGGGATTGGCCGCTCGCAGCGCTTGCGGGGTAACCCCGTACTGGTCCGCTATCGCAGGAAGGGTCTCGCCGTGCGCGACCTGATGCGTGGTCGGCTCGGTCTGCGGCGTAACCGAAGGGACGTAGCCGAGCTGGGATGCGGACAGGTGCATGGGCGCCTCGATAACCGGGTGGGGGAACGGCGAAGCGCGCGATGCGCGGCTCCGGCGTGGCGCCAGAGTGCAACGGCGGCGTTCGCGATCCTTGTCCTCCAATCACGCATCGGCACTGATGCCGATATCGGAACAGCATCGTGTTCATTCCTGGCTAGTGCGCTCGTTCCTCGGCGCTTCCCCGGCGTAATCGGCCTCGATCGTTCAAAAGGAATTGGCTCTTGCCTGCGTGCGGCCGCACCAAGCGGACCAGCCCCCTGCAGCGCAAAACCCGGCCGAGCCTTGCAAACAGAAACGGAGCGCAGCGCGCTCCGTCCCGTTCCGCTCGTTGCCGTCGCGGCTTCGCCGATACGGCGAGGTCTACTTCGAAACCGCCGCCTTGTCCGCCGCGGACTTCGCGCCAGCGGCCTTGGGCCTCGCCGCTGCGGGCTTGGCGTTCTTGACGTACTGATCGAGCCAGCGGTTGGTCTCGGCCAGCATGTGCAGGATCGATTCGCGCGCGCGGTAACCATGGCTTTCGTTCGGCAGCATCACCAACCGCGCCTTGCCGCCGAGGCCCTTGATCGCGGCGAACAGGCGCTCGCTCTGGATCGGGAAGGTGCCGGAGTTGTTGTCCTGCTCGCCGTGGATCAACGGCAACGGGTCCTTGATTTTGTCGGCGTAGTTGAACGGCGACATGGCCTGGTACGTCGATTCGGCCTGCCAGTAGTTGCGCTCCTCGGCCTGGAAGCCGAACGGAGTCAGGGTGCGGTTGTAGGCACCGCTGCGGGCGATGCCGGCCTTGAACAAGCGCGTGTGGGCGAGCAGGTTCGCGGTCATGAAGGCACCGTAGGAATGGCCGCTGACCGCGATGCGCTCGCGGTCGGCGACGCCGCGGCGCACCACTTCATCGACCGCGGCCTGCGCACTCGAGGTAAGCTGCTCGATGTAGGTGTCGTTGGGTTCGCGCTCGCCTTCGCCGACGATCGGCATCGACGGGTTGTCGAGCACGGCATAGCCCATCGCGAGGTATGGCAGCGGGCCCCAGAAGCTGACTGCGTTGAAGCGGTAGGGCGAACCGGTGACCTGGCTGGCAGCGGCGGCCGACTTGAACTCGGCCGGATAGGCGTACATCAACAGCGGCAGCGGGCCGTCGCGCTTGGCGTCGAAACCCGGCGGCAAGTACAGGTCGGCGGTCAGCTCGACGCCGTCGGCACGCTGGTAGCGGATTTGTTCTTTCTTGATGTCCTTGAGCTGCGGCGTCGGATGCGCGAAACGGGTCAAGGCGACCGGAGCGGCGTCGCTCGCGCCCAGATCGCGCAGGTACAGATTGCCCGGCTCGGTCGGCGATTCGCGCAGGGTCAGCAAGCGCTTACCCTGGTCGTCGAGCACGACCTGCGGCGCTTCGTAGTGCGGCGCCTGCGAATGGAACAGCCGGGTCCGCTGCTTGTCGGCCAGGTCGTAGCGGTCGAGAAACGGCCGGTCGCCTTCGGGCGAAGCGCCCTGGCCGATGTAGAACAGGCTGGCGCCGTCGGCGCTGGTCAGCAGCCGGCGCTGGCCGTTCGCATCGCGCGTGCTGACCGGTTCGCCGGGGTCGTTGTAGCGGTCTTCGCTGAGCCCTTCGAACACCAGCTCGGGCGCACGATCGCCATGGTCCGGCGCGATCCGCCATTGGCGGGTCTGCCGCGTCTTCCACCAGAACTCATCGACCAGGGCGAGATCGCCGCGACCCCAATGCGCGCCGGCGTAACGCGCCCCCAGGCGCATCAGCGTCTGCGGCGGCCGCTCGAACGGCGCGGCCTGCATCATCACCGCATCGCGGATCTCGGTCTTGCGCGCCGGGTCGCCGCCGTCCTGGGCCTCGGCCCAGACCAGGGTCGCCGGCGCATCGCCGCGCCAGGCGATCTCGCGCACGCCGGTGGGCACCGCGTCGTTGCCGGTCGGCAAGCCGTCGACCAGGGGCAGGCGCGCGATCTCGTGCTCGAACTTGCCGTCCGGCGCCAGCACTTCGATGCGGTGGGCGAACATCGACACCGGCACCTGATACGAGAACGGCCGCTCGACTCTTGTCGCCAGGACATGGCGGCCGTCGGGCGACGGCGTCGCCGCCAGATACAACTGCGGCGCGCCGGCGCGCACCACCGCACCGGTCAAATCGACGGTGGCGAGCTGCGAGCGCAGGTAGTACTCGAATACGCGCGCGTCGCTCTCGTTGCGCAACAAGTCCTGATAGGTGCGGATCTGCCGGACCGTCGCGCTGATTTCGGTTTCCTGCACCGCCGGCCCGGTCGGGGTGGCGTTCGCCGGCGGCGCTTCGCCCTGCCCCTCGGGCTGCAACTGCACCAGCAGTCGGCGGCTGTCCGGCATCCAGGCGTAACCGCGGCCGGATACGGTGTTGAGGCCGGACACCAGCTTATGCGCGCGGCGCTGGCCGACTTCGAGCAGCCACAGCTCGTTGGCGCCGCTGGCGCTGTCGACGCGGTTGAAAGCGATCCAGCGCTGGTCGGGCGACCACTCCAAGGTCGCCAGCGACAACGGCGCCGGCAGGCCTTCCACCTTCAGGCCCTTGCCGCTGGCGATATCGAGCAGGCTCAGACCGGTGCCGAACGCGAAGCGGCTCTGCGCCCGGGTGCGCGGATGAATGCGCAGGCCGGCGAGCTTGAGTTCGGGTTGCGCGACCACCTCGATGCCCGGCAGCGACGGCGTCTGCACCAGCGCGACCAGATCGCGCTTCGGGCTGGTGAACATCTGCGGCGGCCGCGGCGCGTCGACGATGGCCTGCAAGGCCTTCGGCGGCAGCTGGTAGCCGCCGCCCGGCGCGGTCTGCGCCGTCGCCGCCAACGGCAGCAGGAGCAGCAACAAAGCCGGCCAGCGCTGGGCCTTGGGGGCCGGCTTACGGGAGGGCTGGCCGTCGTGGCCGGTGCGTCGCGCGACTGAGTTCATGCTCGATCCGATCCGTAGTGAAGAAAATCCGGGGCCATGCGGCCTGGCGGGGCTCGTGCCGGCCGATGCGGCCACAGACGATGCGGCCACAGACCCCGGACCGAGCTTAGCCCGCTGCCGCGATCGTCGGCCTATGCCATTGGGGCTGCTGCGGGACGCCGCAGAGCGGCCGCCCCGGTTTCGCGATGAACGTCATATTCAGGCGCATCCGGCTCTGCGCCGTGCGATGGTCATGGGCGCCGCGATATACTGCGCGCTCAGCCCGCCGAGGGGCGCTGCGACCGTCATCCGCGGAACTTTCCGCAAAGCCCGTACCCGCTACGGACTTCCAGAATGACGGCCAGGCTCGGCGAGGCGTAGTCCCAACGGCGCCCGGTTTGAGCGATCGCTTTCGAGCGATGACTCGCCGGACCCGGCATCCGCCGGCTCCCCAAAGAACTGGAGCGACACACCATGAACGCAGTACCCAAGACCTTCTCGACCGAAGGCGACTACAAGGTCGCCGACATCACCCTGGCCGATTGGGGCCGCAAGGAAATCGACATCGCCGAGCACGAAATGCCGGGCCTGATGTCGATCCGCAAGAAGTACGCCGCCGCGCAATCGCTCAAGGGCGTGCGCGTGACCGGCTCGCTGCACATGACCATCCAGACCGCGGTGCTGATCGAGACCCTGCGCGACCTCGGCGCCGACGTGCGCTGGGCTTCGTGCAACATCTTCTCGACCCAGGACCATGCCGCCGCCGCGATCGCCGCCAGCGGCACCCCGGTGTTCGCCTGGAAGGGCGAGTCGCTGGAAGAGTATTGGGATTGCACCCTCGAAGCGCTGACCTTCCCGGGCGACGGCGCGGTCAAGTTCCGCGGCCCGGAGTTGGTCGTCGACGACGGCGGCGACGTCACCCTGCTGATCCACAAGGGCTACGAGCTCGAAAACGGCGACGGCTGGGTCAACACCCCGTCGGGCAACCACGAAGAACAGGTCATCAAGAACCTGCTCAAGCGCGTGCATGCCGAGCGTCCGGGCTTCTGGCACGAAGTCGTCAAGCATTGGAAGGGCGTCTCCGAAGAGACCACCACCGGCGTGCACCGCCTGTACCAGCTCGCCGAAGCCGGCTCGCTGCTGGTCCCGGCGATCAACGTCAACGACTCGGTCACCAAGTCGAAGTTCGACAACCTCTACGGCTGCCGCGAGTCGCTGGCCGACGGCCTCAAGCGCGCGATGGACGTGATGCTGGCCGGCAAGGTCGCCGTGGTCTGCGGTTACGGCGACGTCGGCAAGGGCTCGGCCCATTCGCTGCGCGCTTACGGCGCCCGCGTCGTGGTCACCGAGATCGACCCGATCAACGCCCTGCAGGCGGCGATGGAAGGCTTCGAGGTCAACACCGTCGAGAGCACCCTCGGCCGCGGCGACATCTACGTCACCACCACCGGCAACAAGGACGTGCTGACCCTGGCCCACATGCAGCAGATGAAGGACCAGGCCATCGTCTGCAACATCGGCCACTTCGACAACGAGATCCAGGTCGATGCGCTGGCCGCGTCGGGCGCCAAGCGCCTGAACATCAAGCCGCAGGTCGACAAGTACACCTTCGCCGGTGGCAACTCGATCTTCCTGCTGGCCGAAGGCCGCCTGGTCAACCTCGGCTGCGCCACCGGCCACCCGAGCTTCGTCATGTCCAACTCGTTCGCCAACCAGACCCTGGCGCAGATCGAGCTGTGGGCGAACAAGGAAACCTACGAAGCCAAGGTCTACATCCTGCCGAAGAAGCTCGACGAAGAAGTCGCGCGTCTGCACCTGGAAAAGATCGGCGTGAAGCTGACCACCTTGACCGACGATCAGGCCAAGTACCTGGGCGTCTCGGTCGACGGCCCGTACAAGCCGGATCACTACCGCTACTGATCGGTCCCGCCGCGAGGCGGATCGATGCGACAAGAAAAACGGGCGCTTCGGCGCCCGTTTTTTTTGTGCGGCGCTGCTTTAGGGCCGTGCGATCGAGCGGGGTACGCCGCGTCGCGGCCAGCTAGGGCATCGCAGTGGCGCCGCTGGCCGCAGCATCGCGGTCGCGGCTCGCGCCGCTCCTACCCTTTGGATGCGGGGCTTTGGGGTAGGAGCGGCGCGAGCCGCGACAGGCATCGGCACGAGCGATGCATCGCCCCGACGACTGCATGGAATGGACCAGAAGGCACACTGGAATCCATCTCGGCTGAACCGGCAAATCGCCGCCCGACCTAGGGTCCGACCGAGGCTGGCAGGCGCCATCGCGGCCGTTAGGCTGGCAGCGAGATCCTGCAGGAGCACGCCATGATCCGCCCCATCGACGGCCCGTCGTTTCCGAGCTACACCCCGCCCGCCAACGATCCGGCGCCGGTCGAGGTCGGCACCCCGGATTACTACGAACAGCGCCTGGCCGACTTCCAGGCGCGCAACCCGGGCGTCGAACCGCCGGATTACTACATGGGCTACGGCGACAAGTACATGGAACGGTTCGCCGCACTCGACGGCACCGACCTGTCGCCCGAAGGGCTGGAGTGGCGCGACAAGACCACCCTCGCCTTGCAGACGGCGATCGAGGATTACCGCATCCGCGACCCGCAAGGCTTCGCCGACCTGGAACGCGATTCGGCCGCGTTCCGCCGCTTCGCTTTCGCCAGCCATCCCGACGCCTATGTCGATTCCGGCCTGTACGGCCTGTCCGTGCAGGACCTGACGGTGATCGCGCTGACCCCGGACATCGGCGACGTGCTCAACCAGGAAGGCATCGATCAGACCAAGATCACCATCGGCAAACTCGAGGCCGAGGACGTGCCGGAGATCCTCGGCGACACCGGCGTGCAATACCTGCGCGATGCCGGTCCCTTCGCCTTCACCCCGCTGGGGCCGTCGCTCGCCGTCGGCAAACAGGGCGAACGCCTGTTCGATCGCCTCACCGAACAATCCTGGTTCCCGGACATCACCGACCTGCCGCCGGTAGCGGTGCCCGACCTGAATCTCGATCTGTTACCGGACGTGAGCCTGCCGGACATCGATCTGCCCGATATCGACTTGCCGGACGATGTGCCGGGTATTCCGGGGATTTGACAGGCAGCTACTGGAGCAGCTGCTCATCATGACACGCCAGTGCCGAACGAAAATACGCGTAGACCAAGTCATTAATGCCACTGACCGAACTCGGGTGCGACACGGATCAATGCAGCAAAAGAAACGGGCGCCACGGCGCCCGTTTCTTTTGCTGAGGCAATTTGTCAGGAAAGTTACATCTCACCCCTTGCTTGCAAGAATTTCTCCCACAGCTCATCGGAAAGATTATTTTGCCAGACGCCGCCAAGCATTTGCTTGAATAACCGGTTTCGCCGCGCTTCCTCAACAATCAAGTCGAGCGCTACTTCCCTACCATGAAACAACATGGTTTCGACCGGCCCGGCCGCCAGATTATCCATAACCTCTTCAGTAGAGCGCCTCTCAAGAACCTTATTGACGAATTCAACGATCAAATCAAACGACCGGTCCCGAATGATGATCGAATATATTCGATCATCAACCCAATCAGTCTCATCAGGAACGTCCTCGGTCAGCACCAGCTTCCCCTCAACAATCTTATCGAGCCTGCGTAGCCAAGCATCCGCCATAGCATTGGCATTCATAACGCACGACCTCATCTCGGCAAGGGTTGATTCGGATAAGCAGCGGTCGCAAGCGAAATGTCTTCAGACGAAACCCGGCAACCCTTCGAAATAGCGTCCTTGATCAGCTTTCGCAACCCGCGCTGCAAGCCATAAAACTGTATCTGATGCCCAACCCATGTGCCTTTTCTACGCCCCAGATTCCGATCCAGGAAAGCTCGTCCAAAAAGATCTTGCCTGTCATTGAGCGCCTCGAAGTACCTCTGCCGCAATTCAGCCACCCGCGCCGCTATCTCGGCCTCTAGTATTCTGCAATAAAAATCGAACCTGCACGCGTTCGCGGCATTGGCAATCAAATCCGATATCAGCTCGCTATTGTTCCTATGAATATAGCTACCAACCTCCCATCCAGCCCAGCCGGCCAAGCCAACACCACCTGCTCGTCCACCCGCGGCCCTTAACCAAGACCAATTAACTGGGGGAACAGGCGAGGAAGCCGGCAGAACTGCCTCCAGGCCGAATGGATCAATCCGCGTGAGTGGGGCATTGCCAACGTAAGAATACGTAGCGAGGCCGCCGCCAAGCCCAATAGGGTCACTTTGCGTGTAGCGTCCGCTAGCCGCCTCGTAATACCGGAAATAGTTATAGCTCAGTCCACTGATCGAATCGAACACCTGCCCAGGAAACCGCAGATTGAATGCGAAAGCCGTTCCATCCAGATCCGGATCCTGATTCGGCGGGCTGTTGCCGAAGGCCTCGCCCTTCAAATCCCAGTTCCACACCGCAACATCGCGTACCGGATCGATCACCACACGCGGCGTGCCCAGATGGTCCGCTTCGACATAGAACAGCTTCTGCTGCGCGCCATGACCGGACCAGACGCCTGCCGGCAGATCGTCGAGCCAGATCGCCTGCTGGATCGTCGCGCCATTGCCGTCGTACTCGCCGAGCCAATGGCCCGCTTCGTCGTAGATCGCGTAGCGCTCGGCACCGGCAACCGACTTGCGCACTTGTTCGCCGGCGCCGTTGTACTGGTAACTGGCCTTCACCACGCCGCTCTGTTTGAACTGCCCCAACTGACCTGCATCGTTGTAGACGAAGCCGTCGCTGCCGACAGCCGTGGTGTTGCCGCTCGCATCGTAGCCGCGCGCGCCGCCGCTACCGGCTTGGCTGAGACGGTGGTTGTCCACAGGATAGGTGTAGACCTGCGAACCCGCGCTATTGGCGAAGCTCAAGCGATTACCGGTCGCGTCGTAGGTGTAACTATCGATCGCAGCGCCCGTCGGACTATCGCGCAAATAGGTCAAGCGGCCTAGGGCGTCGTAGTCGAGCTTTACGGCCGGGCCGGTCGACGGGGTCAAGCTGGTCAGATTGCTCGCCTCGTCGAAGCCGAACGCCACCGACAAGCCGCCCGCAGCCGGGTCACGCACGGCCTTCGGCTGGTAGTTCAAATCGACTTCGCGCGACAGGACCCGGCCATTACCGTAGGTCCAACCTGCAATTGCGCCGAATGCGTGGTGGGTCGCTTGCGACAGCAGCGTCTCGGTGACTCCGCCGGCATGCTTCGCATCGACCCGCGTTACCCGCCCGTGGGCGTCGCGCTGGTAGCTGACCACCGCCCCGTCCGGATAGGTAATGCTGCTCAACCGTCCGGCCAGCGTATAGGCATAGCGCAAAGTAAGCGCCCGCCCGTTGCTGGTCTGCACCTTGCGCACCAGTTGCCCGAAGCGGTCATAGCAGTACTGCGTGCTGCCGGCCTGCGCGGTCACCTGGGTCAAGCGCCCCTGCGAGAAGGTCTCGCCTGCAGCGCAAACCCCTTGGCTGACATCGTAGGTGTAACCGATATTGAGACTCGAATCCGGGTAACCGATACCCGTCACACGATTCAGTGCGTCATAGCTACGGGTGCTTTGGACACCACGCGCATCCGTTCTTGTTTTTTGGTTCCCGGCACCGTCGAAGGTATCAACGGCGCCCCCGGTGTCCTGGCTGCTGATCGAGGCGATATCGCCGAAGCCGTTATAGCCATAAACGGTATTCAACCCCTTCGGATCGGTGACTTGGGTGATCCGATTGAGCGCATCGTGTTGGAACAAGATCTGAGCATTGATTCCAGACATGTCCTGCAAAGTGCGCACTAGACGGCCTAGTGGATCGTAATCGCTATCGGTGACGCTGCCGAGCGCATCGGTAACCGTATCGGCATTGCCGGCGGCATCGTATGTATAACTGGTGGCGTTCTCGTAAGCATCCTTCGCCGTTTTTAGCTGTCCGAGTTGGTTATACACACGCGATAGAGTGCGCTTTAATGCGCCTAAAGAATCCTTCGTCTCTTCCTTGATCCGATTGCTCGCCGGATCCAGGGTGTAATGCACGCTGTTACCTGCGTTATCGCGAACATCGATCAAACGCTGGGCCGCGTCATAGTCGTACTGAGTGTACGAACCATCGGCCTGCATCACTTTGCCGATGAGTCCGGAGGGTTTGTACTCGAAGCGGGTGATGGCGTCGTCGGCCTCTGTACCTTCATCTGGACCACGCAGCTTATTCGCAGCCAGCCAACCGCGCGGATGGTATTCGAGGTCAGTGATGACGCCGTTGGGGTCCTTACTCGACAGGACACGCCCGGCGCCGTCGTAGCGCAGGATCTCGACCACCTGTCCAAGGGCGTTCGTGATCTTCCACAGGTCGCCCTTGCGATGGGGGCAAGTTGTCGGAGCGGCCGCACAACTCGGATCGTCGCTGGCGTAATAGCTGTACTGCGTAATATCGGCCACGTCGGTACGCGGCCCATCGACCGAAGTCACCAAACCCAGCGAAGGGCAGCTGCCAGCCGCTATGTCAGCCTGCTCACAATACTTTGTCGTGGCGGCGCGGGTTGAGCCCGGAGAAGCCGGGTCGATCGCCGTACTGGATAGGACCTGCCCTCTCGCGTTGTAAGCGATGGCCTGCTTGCTCAAAAGCGATCCGCCGCCGCTATAGATCGAACGCTCGAGCGGCAGTGCAAGCCCCTCGTCCCAGACGGTGGCCGTTCCGCGAAGAGAAGCCGTCGCGGCAGCCGCAGCCGCACTCGGCGGGCAAGACGCAACCGAGCCGGGGTACTGATAACTCGCTGTAACGTACAGCCAGTTCGCGTCGTAATAATTGCAGGTGAGGAGATTTCCGCTTCTCTTCGTCACAACGTTGGATTTGGTGTCGTACACAAAACCCGACGAGAACGATTGGCTATCCGCACCGTTGTTCTGGACCTGCGTGGGAATATTGACGCCCAGCTGAGTCCGGAACTGAAGCTGCAAAGCCCCGCCTTCGGGCGTAGAGACGCTTACGTTGGATCCGTCCGCGCCGTAGTTCACTGCGTAACGCTCCACTCCGCCGGCATGCTCGGTGGAAATCGCACGACCACGATCGTCGTAAGCGAACGCTGCGTAAGGCACGCCATCGTGCGCGATCTGGGTCAGATAAGAACTACCTAGGATCGTGGTATAGCTGTAGTCGGTCTCTCCCACTGATTTCGTGACCTTCGCCAAGCGCCCGGACTCATCGTAGGCATAGACGATCGATTGACCGTCGGGCAGATCGATCCGGGTCAGGTTACCGGCGGTGTTGGCATAGGTCAGCGTGGCGGACCGGCCGCTCGCATCGAGCACCGTTTTGACCCGCCCGCTCTCATCGCGCAGGTATGTCGCATACACCCGGCCATCGCGCATTTCCTGCGCGATGCGACCATGACTATCGTAGATCTCCTGGCTGTTGTCGGGCTTGCCCAACCGCCATGACACCTGGCCATTGACCTCCAACCTCTTGAGTCTGTATTCGCGAAGATCGTCCTCTGGGCGCCATTCGCCATCCGCGTACTTGCTGAATATGAGGAGTTTGCCATTCTCCCGGATCGCGAACGCCGCCTGCATCGCCGGCGGACGCTCTTCGCTTACGATCAGCGCCCGCGTCAGATCCGAATACCACTCCTTTCCGAAAACGAACGCCGCGCCGGGGATGACAGGTGCGGAGTAATACGTCCTCGTCAGACTGAGCTGAGCAGTCAGATCATCTTGCACAGCCTCGGACTTGGCCCCGTTATTGCAAGTGATCGGATTGCCGACGTCGCACTGCTGACCCGGCTTGTTCGGCGCGATGACCGACCAGTAGCGGACACACGCAAACTCCCCCTTGAGATAGTTGTATCCATTCGGACATACCTGCTTCGGCACTACATAGTTCTGCCGGAACTGGTTATAGATGATGGCCCCGGAGACGCGTTGGATCTCGTCGTAGTAACAGCCGATGCCCCAATCCGGATGTGTTCCATACCTGGCGTTCGTATGGGTAGTCGAATAGTAGGGATAAGGTGTCGCATTCAGCGAATCGCCGACCAATCGGCAGGCCAGATCGGGATCGGAATAGAGATTTGATTTTCCGCTCACCCCCGCCAAGTACATGGTCATTGACGGGACGCGGTGTTCCTGTGCCGAAACGGCGCTGGCGAGCATGCAAAGCAACAAGAACAATAACGACGACAAACGCTTCATTGCGCCTCTCCGTAAACACATCCATCTCGCGTTCGTCGATCGGCTCTTTAGCCATCGACGCAGCGAGTCTCACATCCATTGAATGACTATCGGCACGCAACGACCCAACGTCTGCGTTACTGATGTCTCTATAAACGGGGACCGCCATCCCGCCCACGGCATCGCCCGAGAGCCGACATGGCCACGGTCAACACGGTGGCGTTCACTAGTACGGGATTACGTCCCTAGTTCGCCTCTGATGAACCGCCCCAGTGACGAAGCGGCATGCTCCCAACGAACCGTGGCGGATTCAATCCATCAAGCCATGGGTCGATGCCAGCCTGAGCCGGCCATCACACTTCCTTAAGGCAAATGATCCTGCGCCGCCGCCGATTGCGCTCTGACAATGCAGGACCGCCCCCAATGCCGAGAGCTGTCTCTAACTTGCTTTCCGCGACAACGACCAAAACGGAATATCCCGCCGCAGGCGATAGCCGTTGCGTTCGTACAATTCGATCGCGCGCGGGTTTTCGTGGCTGACGTGCAAAAAAGGAATCCGCCCGCGGGCGTGGTTGTCGTTGGACAGGAATCTCAATAGTCGACGCGCATGGCCCTGGCCGTTGAAGTCCGGATGGGTGCAGACGGCGCTGATCTCGGTGTAGGCGTCCATGCCCATGCGCTCGCCGATCATCGCCGCGAGGCGGCCGTCGCGGTAGACGCCGAAATAGCGGCCCAAAGTCATCGTGTGGGGGCGGAAATAATGCGGATACACCAGGGCGGTCAGCGCCAGCACGTCCTCGCGTCGGCGTTCGCCGAGTTCGACGATGTCGCTCGTCACGTCCGTCGACGCGTCTTCGGCGATCGGCGCCTCGCAGATCATCTGCGCCAGGTCGGCGAGGTGCTTGAGCTCCCAACCGGCTGGGATCGCCGGCACCCGGTCGAGCAGCAGCACGGTGTCCTGCGCCGGCACCAGTTCGGCCAATGCGGCCTGGGCGTCGGCGCCCTCCTCGGCCACGCCCATGAACGGCGCGATCTGCGCCGGGTAGCGCACCACCTGCCCGGCGCTCAGCGCCAGCGATGCATGCCGGCTGCGCAGGGACGACCAGATCGGGTTGTCGAGGACGTGGGGCTGGCTGGGGCTCATCGGGTCGGGCTCATCGGATCGGGCTCATCGGCACGCACTCATCGGCATGACCCGCTCGTAGCGGTCATAGCCCCAGTTTAGGCAAGCGCCTGGCCGGGGCGGCAGTCTTGTTCCATTCATCGCGATAGAGAGATATTATCCAACCACCCACCATCGTGCGACTCGCCCATGCTGCCGATCAGCTTCGAGTTCTACCCGCCCAAGACCGACGAGCAGCGCACTCAGTTGGACCGCTCCGCGGCCAAGCTCAAACCCTACTCGCCGAACTACGTGTCCTGCACCTTCGGCGCCGGCGGCTCGACCCTGAGCTACACCCCCGACACGATCCAGCGCCTGCGCGAGAAGCATCGCCTCGACGCCGCGCCGCATCTGTCCTGCGTCGGCGGCACGCGCGCGGAAATCCGCGAACTGTTGGCGCGCTACCGCGAACTCGGTTGCCGCCGCCTGGTGACCCTGCGCGGCGACCTGCCCTCGGGCATGGCCAGCGCCGGCGACCTGCGCTACGCCAACGAGTTGGTCGAGTTCATCCGCGCCGAGACCGGCGACCATTTCCACATCGAAGTCGCCGCCTATCCGGAAACCCATCCGCAGGCGCGCGATGCGCTGTCGGACCTGGAGAATTTCAAGCGCAAGGTCCGCGCCGGCGCCGACGGCGCGATCACCCAGTATTTCTACAACCCCGACGCCTACTTCCGCTTCGTCGACGACGTGCGCGCGGCCGGCATCGACATCCCGATCGTGCCCGGCATCATGCCGATCTCGAACTTCAGCCAGCTGCGGCGCTTTTCCGACCTGTGCGGCGCCGAGATCCCGCGCTGGATCGGCCAGCGCATGCAGGCCTACGGCGACGACGCCGACAGCGTGCGCGAGTTCGGCGCCGACGTCGTGGCGCAGCTGTGCAGCCGCCTGATCGAAGGCGGCGCGCCGGGCCTGCACTTCTACACGCTCAACCTGGCCAAGCCGACCTTGACGGTGCTGTCGCGCATCGCCTGAGGCATTCAGAGACCTGAAAGCGCAAGTGCAGGCGTCAAAAGACGGCGTTGCGCGGCGAGTGCTTATGGCGAATTGCTAAGACAGGTCTCATCTCCGACTTGTCCGCCGACAAGTTCGGTCTTGAGCGGCGAGACGGCGCGGTAGCTCACTGCCAGCAGGACGCATCGCCACGACGGGCGATGCCCTCGCGACCGCCGCCGGGGCTCCCCGCCCCGACGCGCAGCGGTCCTTACTGGAGAGAGCGCATCATGTCCGCACGCAAGTTGCTGCCGTTGAACCTCGCCATCGCTCTGTCGCTCGGCCTCGCCGGCGCCGCCACGGCCGCCGAACCGGCCCCGCTGTTCTCCTCGCCTGCCGTCAGTCAGGTGCGCAGCGCCAACACCGATACCGCCTATCAGGCCGTCAAGGCCGAGCGCGCCGCGGTCAAGGTCGACCTGGTCCGCGCCAACACCGCACAAATCACCGAAACCCAGCAGGAACTGCTGCTCAACCTCGCACCCGGCGTCAGCCTCAAGGCGCACAAGCTGCAGGCCGAACGCAAGGCCGACGGCGTGGTGATCTGGCAGGGCCTGGTCGGCGATCCGAAGACCCAGCTCAAGCGCATCAACCAGTTCACCGGTGCCGAACTCATCGGCGATCCGGAGGAATCGGCCACCATCGTGCGCCAGGGCGATCAGATGTCCGGCACGGTGCGCAGCGGCGGCAAGCTCTACCGCATCGATCCGCTCAAGAACGGCGGCCACACCATCAGCCTGATCAACGAGGCGCTGATGCCGCCGGACCATCCGGCCTCGGGTTACACCGCCAAGCCGATCGTGCCCTTCCTCAACGATCCCAAGTTCAACGAGGCCGCCGCCGGCGAGAAGGCGCCGGTCACCGTGCGCGTGATGGTGGTCTACACCCAGGCGGCCGCCAATGCGGTCGGCAACATCACCACCAAGTCCAACCTGGCGATCACCGAGAGCAACCAGAGCTTCGCCAACAGCGCGGTCAACGTGCGCTTCGAGTTGGCCGGCAACTACACCAACAGCTATGTCAGCGCCGGCTTCGACACCGACCTGAGCCGCTTCCGCGGCACCAGCGACGGCTATCTGGACGGTTACCACGCCACTCGCAACAGCATCGCCGCCGACGTCAACGTGCTGATCATCACCGACCCTGCGTACTGCGGCCTGGGCTATCTGAACTCGAACGCGGCCAGCGCCTTCAGCGTGGTCGGCCACAGCTGCATGACCGGCTACTACAGCTTCGCCCACGAGATCGGCCACAACTTCGGCGCACACCACGATCCGAACAGCGGCACCAACGGCACCTACCCCTATGGCCACGGTTACTGGGCGCCGAACAAGACCTGGCGCACCATCATGGCCTACAACTGCGGCTCCAACTGTCCGCGCCTGAACTACTGGTCGAACCCGAACATCACCTACAACGGCGTGCCGATGGGCACCGCGGCGAAGAGCAACAACGCCCGCGTGCTCAACGAACGCGCCGCCACCGTGGGTGCGTTCCGCTGATCTTTGTCTGAGCGATCCGTG
>NZ_CP013141.1:5015055-5058972 GCF_001442535.1 Lysobacter antibioticus
CGGCCTCGCGGGCCGGCGCACCGGCGCCTTCGAGCGCGCGCCGCGCATCCAGGCATTCGCCGGCGCGCGAGAGGCGGTTGGCGCTGAGTTCCTTGTCGAAGCAGCGCTTGGCGGCCGGCAACAGGCGCGCCGCAGCGGCGCGCACCGCCGGGTCCTGCGGTGCGATCGCCTGGGCCGCACGCAATTTGTCGTAGGCGCTGTCGCCCGGCGGGGTCAGCAAGTCGCCGCGCTGCTCGGCGGCGGCGGCTTCGCTCAACAGGCGGCGCAGCGACTGGCGTTGCGCGGCCGGTGCCTGCTGGTCGAAGCGCTTGCGCGATTCGCGGGCGCGGTCGAGGTGCTGCTGGGCCAGGGCGATCGCAGGCACCTCGATCGCCGCGCTCTCGGCGATGCCGCGCGCCCGCAGCAACACGGTCTCGGCCTCGGGGACACGGAAATCCGCGGCGAGGCGCTCGCTGCGCGCGGCGTAGGCGTTGGCGACCGCGGCCAGCCCGCGCCGCGCCGCGTCGTCGTCGGCATGCACCGCGAGCAAGTCGCTGTAACCGGCCAGCGCGTCGTCGAAACGCTGCCGGCGCAGGGCCAGGTCGCTTTCCCGGCGGCGGCGTTCGACATGGCTTTCGAGCAGGTTCAGCGCATCCGGCAGATCGGCATGACCGGGGTCGGCGGCCTGCACGCGCTGGATGCCCACCGCGCCGCGCGCGAGGTCGCCGTCTGCCAAGGCCTTGCGCGCCGACTGCAGCAGATCGGCGAGGGTGTCGTCGCGGCCTTCGAGGGCGTCGTTGCGTTGCGGTTGCAGCGCGAGCACGCGCAAATACAACGGCAAGGCCGCATCGGGCGAGCCGTCGAGCCGGCCCTGCGCGCGTGCGGTCGCGGCGTCGGCGACCAGCCGGTCGAGCCCGGCATGCGCCGCCTCGCGTTCGCGCAGCCGACGCGCCATGGCCTCGACCTGGTCGCGCGGCGTCGCCAGCTGACGCGCCAGATCCAACCGTTGTCGGGCGAAGTCGAAGTGTCCGCCGTCGATCGCCTGGCGGGCTTGATCGAGGGCGACCCTGCCGACCTTGACCAGGCCTTCGCGGGCATCGCTGCGGTCGGGGTCGAGGGCCAGCGCGGCCTCGAACAACTCGCGCGCGCCGTGGCCATCGGCCGAACTCAGCCGGCCTTCGGCCAAGGCCCGCGTCGCTTCTTCGCGCAGGCTCTGCGCACGCGTGTCCGGCCACAGCCATTCCGACATCGCCTGCCGCCCCAGGACCAGCGCCAGCAGTAAACCGGCAGCGACGAGGATCGCGCCACGCAGACCCCAGCGCCGGGCAAGCAAGCCGTTGTCGCGCGCCCGTGGCGGTGCCCGATCGAAGCGCAGGGCACTGTAATCTCCGCCCAGCGGTTCGATGCGCGCGGCAGAGGTATCGGAGGGAGACGGCGGGTCGCGCTTCACCGCGACAGGATAACGCCGCGGCATGACTGCCGCGTCTTCGTCGCTGGGTGTGCTAACGGTCTCCGGCCCCCTCCTCGGGGTAGGAGCGGCGCGAGCCGCGACCGCGAATCGTCACCCGACCGCTAAATCGGTCCCGCGCGGAAAACCAGCCGCTCTCCCTCGCCGGGTCCGCAATCCCCTGACGGTAACGTCGCGGTTCTATTGCCGCGGTCCTGGCTCGCGCCGCTCCTCCCCAAGACGGAGGCTTACCGCGCACGCGACTCAATGCCGCTGCGCATACTCCACGCCCGGCAGCGAAGACAGCTTGCCGAGCAGGGTCGAGAGCTGGCCGTAGTCGGCCACCCGCAGGCGCAGGCGCAGGCGGACCTGGGCGCTGCTGCGCTCGACGTCGCTGCGGATGCTGATCACGTGGGCATTGGCCTGGGCGATGACGTTGGTGACTTCCTTCAGCAGCCATTTGCGGTCGAGCGCCAGCACTTCGATGTCGACTTCGTAACCGCTGCCCTTGCGGCCCCACTCCACCGGCAGCACGCGCTGCGGCTGGGCCGCGGCGAGGCGGACGAAAGCGCTGCAGTCGGGACGGTGCACGCTGACGCCGCGGCCGCGGGTCAAGTAACCGGCGATCGGCTCGCCCGGCAGCGGCTGGCAGCAGCGCGAGATCTGCACCAGCAGGTTGCCGACGCCCTCGACGGTGAAGTCGGTGGACTTGCCAGGAGTCTTGCGCGGTGCCGGCGGGGTCGTGGTGGTCGAGGTCGGCGCGGCCGACGGCGGCGGCGCCGACAGTGCGCGTTCGTGTTCGAGCAGAACGCGGCCGATCTGGTGCGGGCCGATGTCGCCCAGCGCGACCTGCACGTACAGGTCCTCGTCGTTGGCGAGGTTGAACCGCGCGCGCGCCGGGGCCAGGTCGGCGCCGAGCACGCCGAGCCTGCGCAGCTCCTTGTCGAGCAGCTCGCGCCCGGCCTGTTCGTTGCGCGAGCGGTCGAGTTTGTGAAACCAGTTGCGGACCTTTTCCCGCGACCGGTTGCTGGCCAGGAAACCGTTCGCCACGACCAGCCAGTCGCGGCGCGGCTCGCCGGTCTTGGCGGTCAGGATCTCGACCCGGTCGCCGCTGCGCAGCTTGTGGTCGAGCGGGACGATGCGGCCGTCGACCTTGGCGCCGCGGCAGCGGTGCCCGACCTCGGTGTGCACGTGGTAGGCGAAATCCAGCGGCGTCGCGCCGGTCGGCAGGTCGATCACCTCGCCCTTCGGCGTCAGCACGTAGACCCGGTCCTCGACCAGCTCGGTGTCCAGCTCGCTCGCCAGCGCGGCGTCGGCGCCGTCGCTGCCGCCTTCGCTCTTGCTGTCGAGCAGGCGCCGCATCCAGGCGATCTTGCGGTCGAACGCGGCGTCGGCGCTGTGGCTGCCGACTTCCTTGTACTTCCAGTGCGCGGCCACGCCGAGTTCGGCCTGGCGGTGCATCTCTTCGGTGCGGATCTGCACTTCGAGGGTCTTGCCCTCGGGCCCGACCACGGCGGTGTGCAGCGAACGGTAGTCGTTGCGCTTGGGCCGGGCGATGTAGTCGTCGAACTCGCTGGGGATCGGCGCCCACTGCGCGTGCACCACGCCGAGCGCGGCGTAGCACGAGGCCAGGTCTTCGACCATGACCCGCACCGCGCGCAGGTCGTAGAGCTCGCCGATCGGCACGTCCTTGCGCTGCATCTTCTTCCAGATGCTGTAGATGTGCTTGGGCCGGCCCGCGACTTCGGCCTTGAGGCCCTGCGCGGCCATCGCCTCGCGCAGGGTGCGCTTGACCTGTTCGATGTAGCGCTCGCGGTCGCCGCGCTTCTCGTCGAGCAGGCGCGCGATCTTCTGGTAGGTCTGCGGCTCCAGGTAGCGGAAGGCCAGGTCTTCCAGCTCCCACTTGAGCTGCCAGATGCCGAGCCGGTTGGCCAGCGGCGCGTGGATGTCGCGGGTCAACGCGGCCAATTCGCGCCGGGTGTCCGGCGGCAGGCGTTCGGCATGGCGCATGCGCGCCAGTTGCCGCGCCAACAGGATCGGCACCACCCGCAAGTCGCGCACGATCGCCAGCAACAGCCGGCGCAGGCCTTCGGTGCCCGAGCGCCGGCCCTGTTCGGCGTGCAGCGCCCAGACCTGGCCGGCGGCGCGCTGGCCGTCGAGCAGGGCCGCCAACAGGGGATGCTCGCGTTCGAAGCCCGGCCCCAACGCCTTCGCCCAGCCCGGGTAGGCGTGCAGGATCGCCGCCGCAACCGTGTCGCTGTCGGCGTCGAGCAGGGCCAACGCGTCCAGGGTGGCGGCGATGACGGCCGGCGAATCGAGCGCGCCCTCGCCGGCCTCCGGCCCCTGCACAGCGGCTTCCAGCGCCTTGCGCAAGGGCCCGGCGATGATCGCCGCCGCAGGCAGGGCCAGCACGTCGGCAGGGGAATGGCGGGGCTCGGTGGGAGACGCGTTCACAACGGGGGCAGAAGAGGTTCGAAGCGCAAGGGACGAGCGACTACACTAGCGAGCAACCGCCCCGAGGAACAGCACGATGTCCGCGATTCACCCTTCCGCATTGCGTCCCTTGTTGATCGCCGCCGGTGTCGCGATCGCCCTGGCGCTGAGCGCGCCGGCCGCCCTCGCCCAGTCCAAGATCGAACAGCAGATGAGCGCCGAACAGTTCAAGGCCGCCGGCCTCGACCAGCTCAGCCCGGAACAGCTCGCCAATCTGAACGCCTGGCTCAACCGCACCCTCGACGCCGAGACCAGCAAGGCCGTGGTCAAGGCCAAGGAAGAAACCCGCGAACTGGTCAAGCACGAGAACCGCGGCTTCCTCGGTTCGGGCTCGCGCGAAGCGGTGGTCGCCCGCCTCAACGGCAAGTTCGACGGCTACGGCCAGGGCCAGATCTACGTGCTCGACAACGGCCAGGAATGGCGCCAGGTCGACGGCGTCGACCTGCCCGGCGTGCACCTGGATTCGCCGCAGGTGCGCATCAACCCCAGCGTGATCGGCGGCGCCTGGTTCCTCTCGGTGGACGGCTACAACACCCGCGCCAAGGTCACCCGCGTCAAGTAATGAATGCCGCCCGCGCGCCGACGCCCCACGGGGTCGGCGCGCGGGCGCTCTCCTTCGCCGTTTCGCCGCTGCCCCGTCCGGAGTCCGACATGCGTGTGCTGTCCTCGTTGACCGTTGCCGTCCTGCTCGCGATCGCGCCCGCCGCGTTCGGCGCCGAGCGTCCCTATGTCGCGGTCGAACAACGCTTCAATGCCGAACAGATGAAGGCCACCGGGCTCGACACCCTGTCGCCGCAGCAACTGGCCCTGCTCAACGAGTTGCTGTCGCAGGAGCAGACCGCGGCCGTCGCCGAGGCCACCAAGGCGGTGCGTTCGGAACGCAAGGGGCTGTTGGATCGCGGCGATGTCGAACCGGTGCAGAGCGCGCTCAAGGGCGAGTTCCGCGGCTGGTCTATCGGCACCGTGTTCGAGCTCGAAAACGGCCAGCGCTGGCGGGTGACCGAAGGCTCGCTGTTCCTCGGCAAGCCGGTGCCGCCGCCGAAGGTCACCATCAAGCCTGGCCTGATGGGCGGCTGGTTCCTGGAAGTCGAAGGGCAGACGCCGAAGGCCAAGGTCCGCCGCCTCGACTGAAGCCAGGCGCGCCATCCGGCAGCGTCCCTCGGGGACTCAACCGCGCAACGACGCCAGTCGTTGCGCGAGCCTCTTCGGCGACACCCCGCCGCGCACGCCCAGCTCCTGGGCGAACAACGACACTCGCAGTTCCTCGATCTCCCAACGCAGCGCCTGCCAGCCGGCGTCGTCGGCCCGGCCGCCGGCATTGGCCGCATCGAAAGCCTCGACGAAGGGCTTGAGTTCGAGCATCTGCGCTTAGTCGCGCACCGGATCGCGCAAAGCGCGTTCGCTGCGCACCGCCAAGGCCTTCAGATAACGCGGCGCATTGCGCGATCGGCCCAAGCGGGCACGCTGCGACACCCGCGGCACTTGCGAAAGGGCGCGCGGAGATCCTCTAGGCGCCCTCGTACCCGGAAGACGGCCGATCCCTCGGCCGTCTTCGTGCATCACTGCAGAACGAAGTTGTCGGCCATCGGCGGTGCCAGCATGGCGGGCTTGACGGCGCTCTTCTCCCTCTGCGGAATACCCAGATCAACACCGGCCTCAGGGTCGAAGGCGGCAATGTCGTCGAACAACTTGTCGGCCGACCAATCGGACGCTGGCGCCGTGCGGCTCGGCCCCGTCTCGAACTCGGTGCTCCGGGAATCCGGCCCGTCTCCGATCGAGGCGGCCCACTCGGGCAAGTCGCTGGGCGCTTGCAGCAGCTCGATCGGCGCCGTCGTGAACTCGACTTCGTCGATCCAGCGATCGCGATCATAGCTGCCCGAAATACCGCGGATGCGATAGGTCTGATAGGGAATGCCGCCGGTATCCAGCGCGACGGTCATGAGCGCCCTATCGCCCACCTTCTCGCCCGGCGTGGCGGTCCATTGCAGATCCTGCTTGGATACCTTCACCCAGGCATTGTCCACGCCCAGCGCTTCGACGATGTAGGCGCCATTACGGGTGGTATCCAGTTGCGTCGTATCCGCAGGGTTGTAGCTGGTCTTCAACGTCAAGGACGACAGCGCGATCTTGTGCTTCATATCGAAGCGGATGGCCACGATCTCGCTGCTGGTCGAATCGGTCTGAGCGAGAGACAGATCCTTGATCCTGACCACGCTTTTCTCGACGCTCTTCCCGCCCTCCTGCCTGGTTTCCGTGGCCGCTTCGGTCGCATTCGCGCCGCGCCACGAGAACGCTTCGCCGCTGTACTCGCTGCCGTCGAGCAGGTTGCGGACAGTGCTCCGGCCGAATCCGGTTTCGGTCGAGTCGGCATGGCTCAGTCCGTGAACGAGATAGCCCTGCTGCCACATCCAGACCAGCCCGTCCTGTGTGTTGCTGGTGGACGGCACCGAGCCGCCCAGGCTGAGCACCGGGCCGGGATGGATGAGCTGCGTCCAACCCCGCGCTTCCATCTCCTTGTTCGCTTGCTGAAGATCCTCGCCGAGCTTGAGAACCTGACCGTTCGGCCCGATACCCAGATACTCCAGCGCCAGGTAGGTGTCCGACGCCGACGGCGTGCGCTGCAACAGCGGCAGGCTGGTCGAGATCCGGATCAAGGCGCCGCGGTTGCCGGTTTCGTACTGCAAACGCTGGCTGTTGGCCTCGACCAGGTCGCCGCCGTCCACCCCGGCCCTGGCCAGCTTGCCGAGCTGCCCGGTGTCTTCAACCCCCGCATTCAACAGGCTCTCGACGATCTCGTAGTCCAGCACCTCGGACAAGGCCATCATCGTGGACAGCACCGCCGCGCGCCGGGGCAGGAAGCCCTTGTAGATCAGCACTGATTTCAAGAATGCCGCGCGTTCGGCCTGTTGCGAGTCGGGCATGAAGCTGGCCTGCCGCTCCAGGCTGCCGCCCATGGCCTGGACCAACCAGCCTTCCAGGTCGCGCTTCTTTTGCTCGTTCGAGGCATACGAGCTGCCGATCAAGACCGCCAAACTCCCGAGCTGTGCCGAGGTGGCGTTCGCCGCTACGCCGTGGAATATCCTTGCCCGGTCCCAATCCGGAAGGTGCAAGGCATCCATCAGCGACGCCAGCAACCGTTCGTCGTACAGGTTCAAGAATTCGACGGGCTTGGCATGCACCATCAGATAGGGCTTGCTCTCGGCATACAAGGCCAAGGCGAAATCGACCACACGCACCTTGTCCGGCCGCTGCTTCTCCCATGAAGCGTAGACCTGCATGTCTTGTACCGAGAGACCATAGCGGTAGGCATCCAGAATGGATTCGGGGCGATAGCCCAGTGCCTCCAAGGCTTCGGCGTACCCCAATCCGCCTTGCACGTGCAGCCAACTTTGCTTCGCCTTGGCATAGGCGATGACGAAATCCTCGGACAGCCGTCCTTCGGACTGCCTGAGCGCAAGGCATGCAGCGTCGATGTCCGCCAACGAGGTCAGGCCCGCGAGGAAGGCCGCGTTGGCCTTCGCCTCGGAGAAGCCGTTGACCTTGTAGTACAGCCTGGTATTCGAGGGATCGCAACTCCAGGCCTGTCCGTTCGAACAGAAAATGCCGTCGATCTGGTCGCTGCTGGCCGCACCCGACATGACCTTGCGAATGCTGTTGGAATCCGGCAGCAGAAGCTTGCTCAGCGTTCGAGTTTCTCCGAAATCGACTCCAGCAGCCGCCCCGAACGGATTCAACGCGATGCCGCGAGTCGTAATCCGCCCGTTCGGCCCACGCGCGGTCACCTCCAGCGTCTTGTCGTCCTTGAAGGCAAGCACGAACTCGGTGTCGTTCGCCCGCGCGACCGGACGGCCCTGGTAAATTCTCGCGGAGTCGGAAGAGAGGGTTTTGGCGACCCCATTGATTCCGTTCTCGGTGACATAGGCTTGGTAACAGAGATAGCCGTCCTTATCGAGATAGAACTTGAATCCGTTCCGCCCTACTCCTCCCGTCGCGAACAAAACCCGTTCGGAATCTCCGGGATTCGAAGGTCCGCTCAAATAAACAGTAAACCCCTGCGAGTCGGGCAACTCCTTGAGATCCGTCGCCGCCTGCGCATTTGGAATGGCCCAGGTCCTTCCGTCCGTTTCAAGAATGCTCGAAACCTCGCTGGCGCTGGCCGAACCCGGCATGACCTTGCGCACAAGGTTGGCGTGGTTCAACAAGGCACCGTTCAGCCCCCGGGTCACGCTGAAGTAGTAAGGCGAAGCGCCTGCCGGATCCAGGCGAATGTTGTTCGTCGCCATCGGCCCGTTCGGCCCGCTCGCGATCACATCCAGAGTGTTGCCTCCGCTGAATCTGAGCACGAACTCGGTGTCGCGCGCGCGCGCGATAGGCCCGACCTCGTAAATCCTCGCGGACTGGGAATAAAGAGTGACCTCGACTCCCTCCCACCCGCTCATATTTACGTAGGCCTTGTAGCAGAGGTAGTTTTGTCCATCGAGATAGAATTTGAAGCCGTTCTTGCCGCTCTGTCCCGTCGCGAACAATACCCGCTCTCCGCTTCCGGAGTTGGGCCAGGCCTGCAGATAGACACTGAAGTCCTGTTGGTCGGGCAAGACATTGAAATCGGTCGCCAGCTCGCCCTCTCCGGCCAAAGCCGCCAGCGACCGCAACTCCGCTTCGCTATCGACTTCATTGAGAATGTAAGGGACCCACTTGTCGCGCGGTACGTTATGCTTCTTGAACAGCGCCTGCGCATCTGGAGCGAAGTCTTCCGGAACGAGGATCGGCTGAGCACTGCCTTCATCGTGCGACCCGGTCTGCGACGAAACGAAATGCACGCTGCCCGGATTGCGGTAATAGTCGCGCAGGTAGATCGTCTGGCCGTTCTTGACCAGCTTGAGGTCGTAGCCCTCCACCGTCAGCCGATAGTTTGCGGACGGCGGCCCACCGGCTATGTACAGATGCAAGGCTCCCGTCCTGGGCACCCGCAGTTGGTGCACGCCGTCGCCCGCGACCAAAGCGGTACTTCCGGCCTCGTAGAGGAAATAGCCGGTGTCCGCGTCCACCAATGGCAGGGCGAACACGACTCCGTCGACCTTGAGCTGCAGATGCCTGGCGCGGGGGTCGATGACGTAGTTACGCAGGACCACCGTCTGTTCGTACGGAGTGTTGTCGTTGGGGTTGACGAAAGACATGACGATTTCCATATCGTCTCCCGCGCGCCTCAGTGCACGCACCCTGGCCGAAGAGATGGCTCCGAGATCGAGAGTGTCCACCCTCATATCCGTGGCCATGTTGTCGACGACCCAGCGGCTGATATCAGGACGCCCGGCACTAATATGGTAGACATCGACGCCATCGAGGCCGGCGAGTTCTGTTTCGTTAGTTGCGATCATGTCGTTGCCATAAGCATCGCCGACATACTTGGTTGTATTCAACACAAGGCTACTTGTTTCGCCATTGCGTTTAACATTGATGAAAGGCTTAGAACCGTCGAAATAACCGACAATTCGTATTTTTTCCGGAGAAGAGAATTCGCCCTGGTACAAGACTAGATCGTTGCCGATTCGCAGTTGCGTATAAGGCAGATCGCCGACGGCTTCGAGCCAGATTGAGTGCTCCTTCGCAGCGTCGTAAACATGCGCGTACGCCGGTTGGGCGGCCGCGGTCAGTTGGGCGTCCGTTCGCGCTTGCACCAACGGATTGCTGATCGCCTTCAACTGGCCGATCGCATCGACGGTCGTCGGCGGTAACTCGACGCCTATGATGGACTGCTGGCCTGCGGTACGCGGAGGCACCAGCCAAACGCTGACGACGCCCGCTTTGACGGCCTCGGCATAGCCGGGTATCTGGAGCTCGAGTTTGGGCTTACCGGGAGCCGAAATGATGGTCAGCGTCCCTCTGCAGACGCTGTAGTACAGATCCTCGAGGTTGGCTTCCAGCACGAACTGCATCGATTGAGTCGTATGCGCCTCGGCGACGAAGCGGCCAGATCCCGCTTTCAACGAATAGGTACTGCTTGCCGCATCGTTCACCAACTTTCGCGGCTCCGTGTCGGTCGTCGTGGCGAACACGAAGCTCTTGGCTACCGCCGACAGCGACCGCCACTGGTCGTCGATCAGGCCGAGTGAGGTCGGCGCGAAGTCGTTGCCGTGGGGATCGCGCAAACGAATGCCTTTGCTGGCATCGAGCCCGCCATCCATGCCGTACAGGCCGCTGACGGTAAGAGTGCGGGTTTGGACGCTGGACGGCAGGGCGATCGCGAGCTGGTTGAGGCTTCGAACTTCGGTCTCGTAGGACAGCTGAAGGTCGTTGCCGACCCGGCGCATCCTGATGTCGCGATAATCCGCGGGCAGGTCGATCAACAGGGTCTGCGAGGCCTTGTCCTTCACGCCACGCAAGCTCACGGTCGCATCGACCTTGCCGTTCCACAGCACGATATCGTTGCTGGTGCTGGTGATCCGGTTGCCCTGGTTCAGCGCATAGGTGTTGTTGCCGTCGCCTCCGGCGATTGCCACATCGGTTCCGGAGATGTCGAAGAACTCGTCGCCGGCCGCGCCCTCGATAAGGGACTTTTCCCCAGCGTTACTGATGACATAGGCCTCGACGCCACGTACGTCGACAACGCGGTCGACCGGCTGGGTCACGTCGGAGACCTCGGCCGCAAGATTCCCGGACTCGGTCACCTGATCGAGCACGACCGTCCGCCCCTTGTAAGCCAATCTGGTCGCCATGTCGAAGGTCTTCAAGTAAACACTAAGCCCACCCGCATCCAGCACCAGCGTGTCGTGTCCGCCCGAGCCATCGATCGTTCCGATGTTCGTCGCGGCATCGAGATTGAAGGCGTCGGCCTCGTTGCCGCCCTTGGCGCTCTTCAGCGTCGCGCCGCTCAGATTGAACAGGTTGCGCTTGCTTTCGACCCCTACCGCTTCGTAATTCGCGCCGCCGTTGCCGAGATCCGCCCAGACGCCGCCGCCGTCGGCGACGCGGCTGGACACGACCGAGCCGATGGCGCGGTATTCCGGGCGGTCCTGCAGCACATGAGTGAATTCGCCGTTCTGTGCCTTGATCGTGCCGTGCTTAACCTGGTGTTCGCGCTCGCGGTAATTCAGGGTCTTGTAGCCGTCCTTGGAGAACAGATCGGACAAGTAGCTCTTGAGCTGCTCCCACTCGCTATTGAGGCTTTGTTGCAAGCGGGTGGCGTCTTCCTGCGCTGCCTTTTCTTCGCGCGCGCGCTTGACGCCGTCGGTTTCCACACCGATCCAGGCGGCGAAGAAGGCTTCTACCTTGGCCGAGGTGTTGGCGAAGTACTCGTCGTACTCGGCCACCACCAGGGCGCCCTGGACGATGCCGTTGATGATGAATCCGGCGGCGGCGATGGCCACGCCGATCGGCCCCGCCGAAGCGGCGATGGTACCCAGCACCGAACCGGCCACGACGGTGCTGAGCGAAGCGGCGATCGACACTCCGGTCAGCGCCAGGCCGACCGCGGTGGTCACCGTGGTCATGACCGTATTGGCCACCAAGGACTTGTATTCGAAGCTCTGGGTGTCGCCGCTATTGGCCCAGAACGACTTCCACTGCAGCCCGATCGCGGCGAACGTCGCTGGCGCCAGTGCGAGATCCAATATGCCGGCTTCGACCACCCTGGCGGCTTGGCCGAACCTGTCGACGGCGTTGAGCGCCTTGCCGAACTGGCCCAGGGCTTTCGCGATCCCGGTGCTCAGCGGCGACATCGCGACACCGCCGACCGTCATCGCCAGGCCGAGGGACTTGTCGCTGGCGCTCATCCGGTTCCAATCGCCCACCAGCTGGCGCACCGAGTTCAAGGTCACGAACGCGTTCAGTGCATGGCCGGCTCGGCTAACTGCGATCTCCCCACCATGATTGGACAGGACGGTGCGTTCGCTATCTAGCTTGCTGAAGAACTCCTTCGAAGCCTGCGTGCCAGTCCCTTCCACCTGCCCCCGCAGCGTCCGATATGCCTCGCCCGACAGCTTCAGCATCGCCGCAGTGATGCGGATGCGATCCATTGCACTGGCCGAGTCGATGAACTGATTCATTCTGGCGACATCGATGTTGATACCACCGATTTCGCTTCGCGTGGCTAACTTGGAATGAATCAGGAATTGCCCGGCATCCTGTTCGGTCCATGCCGCTATCTTCATCGCGGCGCTGGCATCGCTGTCGTACCGGACCCTCCTTTCGGCCGCATCCATCGCCATCCTCTGCAGGATTTCGATCTGGGACAGACCGGGATTGGCGGTACTGATTTTCTTGAACTCTGCGACATCGAAGCCGGACGCCTCGCTGGCCTCGATATACAGCTTCTGCACCAGCTGCCGTTGCGCCGGATCCAAGCCCTGCGCCATGGACAACCAGTTCGCGCGCACCGATGCGCTGTCGCCGTACCAACCTTTTATCCTGTCGGCGACCGTAACCTCCAGGGCCGAGGGGACCGAGTTCTTGAGGGTTTCGAGCAGATCGCCGGCTCGCGCATCGGTCAACGGCCCGTCGCGCAGCAGCATCGCGATATTGCCCCCGTTACCCGACAACTGGCGTTTCACGATACTCGCCAACGCCTCGAGCTCCGCCTGCGTCGGCACCTCGGCCATCGTGCTAACCAGCCGAACCGGGTCGAAAGCGATCTTTTTGCCGGAAACCTCCGCACCTAATGTTGTCGCAAGTTCCGGAGTAAGCGGACGTCCATCGAACGTCGCCCCCAGGTCGAACAACAAGGCCAGCGAAATATCCGCTCCATCGATCCTGACTGTACCCCTCGACGCCAGTTGCTGACGTGCGGCGGCGCGATACGCGGGGGCGTCCTCGGCGTTCACCAGTGCACGGTCGCCCAGACCGACAGTATTGGGCAAGCCAAGGTGTACCGTGCCGATGCGCTCGATGACATCAAGCAGCTTGGCGTACTCGACGGGACTTGCCAGCGCCGTCAACAATCCGGTTTCGTCGAGACCGGCCCCCATCGCGTTCGGGTAGAAGCGACTCAGGGCCTCCCTCTCGGCGGCGTTGAGCTGTGACAGCGGCCTGTTTGAGGCGCGGATGTCTTCGACCAGCTCCTCGACGTTGATCCGGTCCGGCCCGATCAGCACAATCCGCTTGGACTGTTCACGGGTCTGGACGACGCCGCCCTCCCAGCGCCATCGATAGACCACTTTATTGTCGTCTACGACCGACGCGATCTCTCCCGACGCAGAGGTCGGCCATTTGCGGCCTTCGCGATCGATCGCCAAGTCCGAGGTGTGGATCGACACCTCGATCAAGGGTGACTTGAGCGCGCTGGCGAAGCGGTGGCCGAAACCTTCCTGCTCGCCGTTTCGCTCCAGGGTGCACCCCACCAGGCTGATCCGCGCCGGCGTACCGATGGGCTTCTGGATGGTCTCGGTCAACTTGGCGTGGAAAGCCGTCAGGTGTTGAGCCAGATTCGCGGCCCCCATCCCGCCCAGCGTGCGTCGGCCGTTCGCATCGCTGCGGCCGTGGCCGACTATCTGCCAACGCATCGGCGCATCGCCGCGGGCCAAAGCCGCCATATCGCCGTAGACCACCCGGTAATTGCCAAGCTCGTCCAGTTGCACAATGACGCTGGTGCCGGGATGCTTCGCCGCAAGGCGGGCGGCGGCCTCGGCCGCGGCCGGGTCGTTCTCGAGCTGAATAATGATCTGCCGGCCATAGCGGCTATCGCTGTCCGCATAGCTCGTGCCGACCTGCGCAGTAGCCCACTCCTCGACATCGACTCCGGTCACCAATCGCGGCGCGACGCCCAACTGCGGACTGTCGTCGATGAAGTCGTCGAACTCGCCTGGGATCTCCGGCATTTCCTCGTCCGGAAACTCGTTGTGGGCGTCGACCTCGAACTCGTGCGAACTGTTGACGCTACGACTGACCAAGCGCAGGTTGCTCACGTCGTTATAGGCATCCAACATTTCGGCCACGCTCACCGCGCGGCCCGCCGCATCTTCCACTATCTTCTTCGACAGTACGTCGAATGGCACATGATGATCGATGTCGAGCGCGTCCCGAGTGACGAGTTGCCCGGAGGCTGCGCAGCGAAACAGCGGCACTTCTTGCGTCTGGCCCGCGGCATTGGTTACCGTCACACTGCGCACATAGGACTTTTGCAGCTCGGCCTCGAACCATTTCCCGAGCACCTTGGTATCGAACCTCAATCCAACGCGGCCGTCCTCCGGCACCCAGTGCTTGTCCTGTGTGGCCGCTGTCCGGCCCGCCCAATCCAGGTCCGGGTCGAAATCCGGATGATTCTTTGTCGGATCGAATGCAAAGTGATTGTCGACCCAGGTGCGCCACTCCCTCGAGTCGGCGCCGAAGATAGCCAGTATCCGATCGGCGCTGTCGCGGGCGCGATTGATGACCGACGGCAGCATCCGCAAATTATGCACGTCGTTGTAGGCCATATTCGCTTCGGCGTGATTCGCCACCCCGAGCTGGCCGAAATAGTCGCGCCACTGCACGATGTGGTCGATATCGAGTGCATCGCTCGTGTGCCAGGTATTGCTTTCGGCGTGGTGGTACAGCATCACGGTAGCGGCGTTCTGTCCCGACGCAGACGGAAAAGTGAACGACTGCGGCTGCATGTTCAGGCTCGCCCAATCGTTGCGCATGTATTCGTTAGTGGCATCGTAGAAGCTGAAGCTGGAGCGGGGTTCGGTCCCCAACCAGGGTCTGCCGGCTATTGTTGAGGAGTGGTTGGGCGGCACCACGCCCTCCCAGCTGACCAGCTCCACCGTATTGCCATTCTTCAGCCTCTCTTTGAAGATTTTGTATGCCATGACGAAGCCCCCTGTTGTCGATCGGTTCTAGTTGTCTCGCGCTCGCTGGCTGATCCACTGACAGCCGCTTCCGTTCAGCCCATTTGCAATCGCCACAATCGGGCATAGGCCGTGTCGCGCGCGACCAGCTCGCGATGCGACCCGCTTTCGACGACCGCTCCGCGATCGACCACCAGGATGCGGTCGGCATAGCGCAGCGTATTTAGCCGGTGCGCGATGCTGATCACCGTGCGTCCTCTGGCGATGGCCTCCAGATTGGCCATGATCGCCGCCTCCGATTCGTAATCCAGCGCGCTGGTGGCTTCATCGAGCAACAACAGCCTGGGACGGGCAAGCAGCGCCCTGGCCAACGCGATGCGCTGGCGCTGCCCGCCCGACAAACCCGATCCCTTTTCGCCGACCTGGCTGTCGTACCCGCGAGGCAGGCATCGTATGAACGAATCGGCACCGGCTAGGGTAGCTGCCTCGACGATCTCGGCTTCGGACGCTTGCGGCCTGCATAAGCTGATGTTTTCGCTCACCGTTCCCGAGAACAGCACGCTTTCCTGCGGAACCACGCTGATCTGCCTACGCAGCGCAACCGGATCCGCGATCGCGATGTCGATTCCGTCCACCAGTACCTGGCCGCGCTGGGGCAGGTAGAGACGTTGCAACAATCGGCTGATCGTGCTCTTGCCCGATCCGGAGGGCCCGGTGATACCGACGAACTCGCCGGGGCGCACGTCCAGACAGAGATTGCGCAACACTTCTTGACCGTCTTCGCCATAGCGGAAGTGCACATTCCGAAAGCAGACGCCGCCCTGCAGGGCCGGGATCGAAGCCAACCCGCCGTTGCCGTGCTCGGTCGGCTCATCGAGCACGTCGCCTATGCGGCGCAAGGAGATGGTCGTGTGCTGCAAGTCTTGCCACGCCTGGGCCAGGCGCAGAATCGGCTGGGTCAAATGCCCCGCGAGCATATTGAACGCCACCAGCTCGCCCGGACTCAGCTTGCCTTCCATCACCAGGCTAATGCCCCACCACAGCAGCAGCGCACTGGACAGCTTCCGCACCAGATCGACCGATTGACCGATCGATATGCCCAGCACGCTGGCCCGGAACGAGGCGCGTACGAACCTGGCGAACCCGCTCTCCCATTGACGCAGGGAGCTCTCCTCCGTGGCCGTTGTCTTTATGACCTCGATGCCCATGACCGACGCGGTCAAGAACGCGGTGTTATCGGCGCTCAATTCGTATTCGCGCTCGGTGCGGTTGCGCAACACAGGGCCGAACACCATCCACAATGAAAAATAGACCAGCAAAGTTCCCAGGACGACCCACGTCAGCTCGACGCTGTAGGAAAGCATTACCGCGACGAACAGCCCCAGGAACAGCAGGTCCAGCACCACGGTCAGCGTCGATCCGGTCAGAAACTGGCGGATGCTATCCAGCTCGCTCATGCGAGCGACGATTTCGCCGGTTTGCCGCTTGCGAAAGTAGCCGATGGGCAACGCCATCAGATGCCGATAGACGCGGGCGGATAGCTCCGAGTTGATCTTCGCCGCGAGATTGGAGAACAACCAGGAACGCAGGAATCCATAGACGAAATCGAATACCGCCAATGCGAGCAGCGCTATTCCCAGCACTTGCAAGCTTGAGGTGCTTCGATTCAGCAAGACCCGATCAATGACGTTCTCGAACACCGCAGGCGTCACCAACGCGATCAGTTGCAGCATCATCGACACCAACAGAATATTTCTGAACTGCCGGATGTGTTTGATCACCGACGGAATGAACCAGGCGAAGCCGAACGCCTGTCGTCCCGATGGTTCGCTCTTTTCGCCCAGAAGGATCGTGTGGCCTTGCCAGCGCTCGGCAAGGTCGTCGAAAGACGAGAGCTGGCGCTCCCCTGTCGTCGGAACACGCACAAGCGCGCCAGCCTCGCTCACCGATTCCAGAACTCGCCATCCGTCGGCAGTCTTCAACAACGCCGGCAGCGGCAATGCCGCGATCCGCTCGATGCCGCTGTCGATACTTCTCGCTCTCAATCCGATCGAACGCGCGCAACGGCAAATGTCGACTCCGCTGGCCGCCCCCTGCGCTCGGCCGAGTTGATGGCAGAGCTGCTCGGCCTCGACCATAATCTGGTAATGGCGGGCGGCGTAGGCCAGAGCCGCCAAGCCTTCATCGACGAAGGCACCGCCGACGCCTTCGATGGGGCGAGAGCTTTCGGTCGACTTGGACATCATCGTTCCTTAAGCGCTTCGGACTGGTATTCGCGCAAAGGACCGAGAACGTAGTCGATGACCCGTCGTCTGCCCGTGCGGATTTCCGCACTCAGGCCCATGCCCGCCTGCAAAGGAAAAGTCTTGCCGTCCGAAGCCATATGCAGCCGGCGCAACTCGACCCTGGCCGGGAACACCAACCCGAGCCGATCGTCCTTCACCGCATCGCGCGATACGTTGAGTATCTTTCCCGGCACCGTGCCATATCGCGTGTAAGCGAAAGAATCGATCTTCAGCTCGACCGACTGCCCTGGCCTTACGAATCCCACATCCCCGTTCAGCACCATGACTTCGGCCTGCAGAGATTTTTCGTTGGGCACGATCACCATCAGCTGCTGGCCGGCTTGCACCGCACCTCCCCGGGTATGCACTGCAAGCTGCTGCACCACGCCGCCGACGGTCGCCCTCAAGGTTTGCAAACGCACTTTCTCTTTAGCCCTGACCAGCTTTTGAGCGAGATTTGAAACCTCCACCCGCACAGAAGCCAAACTGTCCTGGTATTCCTTCGCCGTCTTCGCCAGGTAGGCGCTGCGCTGATGGGCCAGCAACTGATACTGGGCCCTCATCACCCCCAGTTCGGATCGCTGCTGCGAGACCGCGCGTTCTATCTCCAGACGCTCTCGTTCTTGCTGCTGCAGCTCCACATTGGAAATAAGTTTTCCGGCAGCCAGGACGCGGTACGCATCCAACCGCTGCATGACGTTCGTCGCCAGCTTTTGCAAGGCCGCGATGTCCGCTTCGCGCCCGTTCTGATTGGCCCGGTTGACCGCCATTTCGCTTTCGATGCCGGCTATGTTCGCCCGAAGCTCTCTCGATATGCTGAGCAGATGTTCGCGGGCGATCGCCACGTGCTCCGCTGACGCATCCTCCGGCGCGATGAAGTTAGCCACGGGGTCGTCGGTCAGCAGCGCTTGCAGCCTGGCCTGCTCCAGCAACTTGAAGTTCAGCTGGCCGCGCAACTCTCTGAACTCTGCGTCGGCGCCGATCGGATTCAGGCTGACCAGTACGTCGCCGACTTCGACGCGTGCGCCGTCGCGCACGTGGATCGCGGCTATCTCGCCGCCTTCGACGGACTGGACCACCTTGGAGTTGCTGGGGACTAACAGGCGCCCCGACGCGTTGGCCTGGATATCCAGGTGCCCGAAAATCGCCCAAACCAGGACTGCCGCGAAGGTCGCCGCCAGCGCAACGGCGGTGCGGCGCGACCAAGGCGCCGGCGGACGTTCGATGACTTCCAGATAGCCCGGCTGGAACTCGTGTTCGTCCCGCGTCTTGTTCGGGCCGGACACCGTCCTACCGGCTGGACAGGCAGTCTTGAGAACCGATTTGACGCGATCAAGCAGCATGCCCCGCCCCCGGATTTCCGAATGAACGTTGCAGATCGCATAACTTGGCATAGCACCCGCCTCGCGCGACCAACTCGTCGTGGCTTCCCACCTCGGTAATGCGCCCGTGCTCCAACGAGACGATGCGATCGCATCGCCGCACCGCGGAAAGACGATGGGCGATGGTGACGACGGTGCGCCCTTTGGCTATCTCCGCCATGTTCCGCTGGATCAGCGCTTGGGATTCGTCGTCGAGAGCGCTGGTCGCCTCGTCGAGTATCAGGATTCTCGGATCGGCCATCAGTGCGCGAGCGATAGCGACGCGCTGGCGTTGCCCACCGGACAAGGAGCTTCCTCCTTCGGCCAAGATAGTGTCGTACCCCGTCGGAAGCTGCAGGATGAAGTCGTGGGCGCCGGCGAGCTTCGCGGCTCTTATGACATCCTCCAGCGGCGCCGAGGCGTCCCGAATGGCGATGTTGTGGCGAACGCTTCGATTGAAGAGATAGCTTTCCTGCTGCACCACGCCTATCTGACTGCGCAGGTACTTGGCGCTCAGCCTCGGCAGCGGTATTCCGTCTACAAGAATCTCGCCCGCGTCCGGGGCATAGAGTTTCTGCAGAAGATAGGCCAGGGTGCTCTTTCCCGACCCCGAGGGGCCGACGATGCCGATACTCTCTCCCGGCTCGATGCGGAGCGACACTCCCTTCAGTACCGGCTCCGAGTTCGGTTGATAGCGAAACACCAGTTGGCGTATCTCGATCGAACCACTGATCGGCCCAGCCGGCTCCACTGCCGCCCGATCCTGCTCGACCGGCAAGTTCAGCATGTCGCCCAACCTGTCCACCGCGACCCGAGCTTGAACGAACTGTTGCCAGAGATCGGTGAGCCTCGAGATCGGCGCATTGATATGCGACGCCATCATGTTGAAGGCGATCAGCTGCCCGATGGTGATTTGCACCGAAGTCACCAACTGGGCTCCGTACCAGACGATGGCGACAGAGATCACCTTCTGCAGGAGCGTCACTCCATGACTGACCAGACTGTTCAAACTCTGGGTCCGGAATCCCGCCTCCGCCGCTTCCGCGGCTTGCGCCTCCCAACGGCGAAGCATCCCGGGCTCGACCGCCATGCTCTTGATCGTCTCCACCCCGGCAACCGACTCGGCCAGCAGAGACTTGTTCAGCGCAGCGACCTGAAATTGGCGCTCGATCCGGCTCTGCAGCGGGCCGGTGCTCGCATAAGCGACAGCGAAGTAGAACGGCAACCCGGCAAGGACGATGCAGGTCAGGCTCCACGACAGACGCGACATCAAGTACAGGAATACCAAGGCGAACGCCAGGTCGACGCAGAGAGTAAGCATCGAACCGGTAAGGAAAGACCGAATCCCTTCCAACTGCTGCACACGGGCGACGATCGTTCCGATCTGCCGCGCCTTGAAGTAGCGCAGCGGCAGACCCATCAAATGCTTGAACAACTTGACACCAATGGCGATGTCGATCCGGTTGGTGGTATGGGTGAAGATGTAACCTCGCAGTCCGGTCAAGACCGCTTCCCACACCGCGATCGCAACCAGCGCGACCGTAATGACATCGAGCGTCGACAACGCTTTGTGCACCAGCACCTTATCCATCGCCACCTGGAATACCAGCGGCGACCCCAGCGCGAGCAGCTGCAGGATCAAAGAGACGAACAGCACCTCGGCCAACAGGCGCTTATGGCGGGCGAACTCGGGAATGAACCAGCGGATATCGAACTTCGGCGGCGAATCGAGCAACCTGATGCTCTCGCCTGTCCAGCTCGTTTGCAGCTCCTCGCTACTGATCACTTTCGGGGCCGCACTGCCGGGTTGAAACACCAGGGCCTGAGCGGGCGATCGGTTCAGAAGCACCTGGTACCCGTCCGCCTCGGTCCGAAAGGCCACGGGCAACCGGACTGTGCCCAGCCTCGAATAACGCAGGCTGGCTACGGAAAACTTGGCATCGTGCGCCCGGCCATAAAGCGCTATCGCATGTTTCAGGTCGACGACCGATGCCGCGTAGCCGGGATCCTGCTCTTTCCCTTTCACCAAGGAGAGCAGAATGCGGCAGCAACCCAGGGCTGAACTCAGCTCATGGGCTCGATCGTCGATATCTTGGTTTTTTGACATCCCCCTCCCCCCAAGGGACCAGTCACGGCGCGCTATCGACGATGCGCCTCATAAAAACGTGACGGATGTCCCTTATATCGAAGAAGCTGCTCCGCTTCCCCAGGCCTTGCAATAGGGAAAAGTCTTAGATGTAAAAAACTCATAATGTGCCTTGTGGCACATATAGGCACCGCACCGGCTTCGCCCACGCTGTCGGCGCAAGTGCCGGGTGAGGTCGCACAGGCCCTTCCGTAATCGGAACGAGCAGTTTCGGATCGCTTTCTGCTTCTGCGCAAATCGCAGTGCGGGCCGGACGGCCATCGACTTCGGCCGGCCCGTCGCGCCACCGGCTTCAGTCGAATGTGAACTGCGCCATCCCACTCATCGACAATCGCTGCGCACGCAATTGCCTTCTTCGGGAAGCCCTCGCGACCCGAATACGCTCAGCCGCGCAACGACGCCAGCCGTTGCGCGAGCTTCTTCGGCGACACCCCGCCGCGCACGCCCAGCTCCTGGGCGAACAACGACACTCGCAGTTCCTCGATCTCCCAACGCAGCGCCTGCCAGCCGGCGTCGTCGGCCCGGCCGCCGGCATTGGCCGCATCGAAAGCCTCGACGAAGGGCTTGAGTTCGAGCATCCGCGCCTGGTCGCGCACCGGATCGCGCAAGGCGCGTTCGCTGCGCACCGCCAAGGCCTTCAGATAACGCGGGTATTCGGCCAAGGCCGCGGTGGCGACGTTGCGCAGGAAACCCGGCGGGGTCAGCCGCGCGAGCTGCGCGCGCATGTCGTCGAGGTTGCCGCTGGCCCAGCCCATCAACGACGACTCCAGGCGCGAACGCACGTCGGCCACTGCGCTCAGGATGGCCTCGGCCTGGGCCAGGCGTTCGGTCGCCTCCGGGAACAGCTTGCGCGCGACCGCGTCGCGGCGGGCCTCGAAGGCCGCCGCATCGCGCACGGCGATCAGTTCGGCATCGTCGCCGAGCAGGGACTGCAGGGCGCCGTCGACCAGGTCCTCGCGCAGCCGGTAGCTGTCGCGCAAGCCGTTCTGGCGCGGCGCGGCCGATTCGATCGCGGCATACAGCAGGCCGGTCTTGGCCTGCACCGGCAGTTGCTTGCGCGCCTGCTTGAGCTTGTCGGCCATCGCCAGTGCCAGCAGACGCCGCACCCCGCCCGGGTGCGCGCGCAACGCGGCCTCGCGCTCGGCGTGCACGCGCAGCGACACCGTATCGCCGTCGTCGTGCAGGGCCGGGAACGCCGGCACGCCGGCCGCGCCCGGCACCGACATCGGGATCGCCTGCTCCGGGAACGCGGTCAGGCCGCGCTGGCCGAGGCCGTCGGCGGCGCGCGCGGCGAAGGCGCGCGCCGCGCGTTCGCCGAAGCGCGCGCGCAGTTCGTCGAGATCGCGCAACTCGGCCAACACCACCGCGGCCTCGCCCTTGCCGCCGCCCTTGCCGCGCGGCTCGGCGACTTCGAGCAGACGCAGGTTCATGCGCAGATGCGGTTCGATCGAAGCCGGATCGAAATCCGTCGCCGCCACCTCGACCCCGGTCAGCTTGCGCAGGAAACGCGCGAGCGTGCCGACCAGGTCGTCGGCCTCGGGCTTGCCGTGCGCCTCATGGAAGGCCTTGGCGAAATCCGGCGCCGGCACGAAGTTGCGGCGCAGGATCTTCGGCAGGCTCTTGATCAGGGCCGCGGCCTTGTCGGCGACGAACCCCGGCGCCAGCCACGACAGCTGCGCCGGGTCGAGTGCGTTGAGCAGATGCAACGGCACTGCCAGGGTCATGCCGTCGTCGGCCGCGCCCGGCTCGAAGCGATAGCTCACCGCCAGCCGCGCATTGCCCAGCTGCAGATACGGCGGGAACCGCGCGGCCTCGCTTTCGCCGCCGATCATCAGCTCGGCGTTCGACCACTCCAGCTTGGCTTTTTCCTCGGCCGGCAGCTTGTTGTACCAAGCGTCCAGCGCCTGCACGTTGTGGACCTGCGCCGGCAGGCGGTCGAGGTACCACTGCGCCATCCATTCCTCGTCGACCACCAGGCCGGCGCGGCGTTGCTTGGCTTCTTCGTCGTGGGCCTTGGCCAGGGTGGCGAGGTTGCGCGCCAGGAACGCGGAGCGGGTATTGATCTCGCCGGTCACCAGGGCGTCGCGGGCGAAGATCGCGCGGCTTTCCTCGGGATACAGCGCGCCATAGTGGATCGGCCGTTTCGGCGCGAGCACCAGGCCGAACAGACTGATCTGCTCGCTGCCGACCACCCGCCCTTGCGAGCGCGCCCAACGCGGGTCGTGATGACGCCGCGCGAGCAGGTGCGGCAGTTCCTGGATCGCCCAGTCCGGCTCGATCGTGGCATTGGTCATCGACCACACCCGCTCGGTGTCGAGCAGGGTCGCCGACAACACCCACGGCGGCGGCTTCTTGGCCAGCGGCGAACCGGGGAACAACTGGAATTTGCGCCCGCGCGGGCCGTCGTAGAAACCGCGGTCGGCACGGAAACCGATCTGGGTCGGCAGGCCGGCGATCAGGGCGCGGTGCAGGCTGGCGTATTTTTCGGGACTCGGGTTTCGGGACTCGGGACTCGCAGAAGCGGTGACGGCAAGCTTGTCGAGTCCCGAGTCCCGGGTCCCGAGCCCCGTTTCCTCACAAACCAACTTCAACTGCCGGTGCAGCTCGCGCCACTCGCGCATGCGCAGGAAGCCGAGGAAATGCTTCTCGCACCAGCTGCGCAGTTTGGATTGGGTCAGGTCTTCGTGGGCGCTCTGGTAGGCGTCCCACAATTTAAGGATGCCGACGAACTCCGAACGCGGGTCGGCGAACTCGGCATGCGCGTTGTCGGCGGCCGCGCGCTGATCGGACGGACGCTCGCGCGGGTCCTGGATGCCGAGGAAGGCGGCGATGGCGATCATCTCGCGCAGGCAGCCGTGGGCATTGGCCGCCACCAACATGCGCGCGAGCTTCACGTCGACCGGCAAGCGCGCCATGGTCCGGCCGGTGGCGGTGAGCTTCTTGTCCTCGCCGACCGCGCCGAGTTCCGACAACTGTTGCCAGCCGTCGGCGATGGCGCGGCCATCCGGCGGTTCCAGGAACGGGAAGTCCTCGATATGTCCGAGGCCGAGCGAGAGCATGCGCAGGATCACCCCGGCCAAGGCGGCGCGGCGGATTTCCGGATCGGTGTAGCGCGGCCGCGACTCGAAATCGGCCTCGCTGTAGAGGCGGTAGCAGGTGCCTTCGCTGATCCGGCCGCAGCGGCCCTTGCGCTGGTCGGCGCTGGCCTGCGAAACCGGCTCGATATGCAAGCGGTCGAGCTTGCCGCGCGGGCTGTAGCGCTTGACCCGGGCCAGACCCGGGTCGACCACGTAGCGGATCCGCGGCACCGTCAGCGAGGTCTCGGCGACGTTGGTGGCGAGCACGATGCGGCGCTTCGGCCCGGGGTTGAACACCCGGTCCTGGTCGCGCACCGACAGCCGCGCGTACAGCGGCAGCACTTCGGTCTCGCGGTACTTGCGCCGCTCCAGCGCCTGGTGGGCGTCGCGGATTTCGCGCTCGCCGGACAAGAAGATCAGCACATCGCCGCGCGGGTCCTCGCGGGTGATTTCGTCGCAGGCCGCGACGATGCCGTCGTTGACGCTTCTTACGGGGCTCGGGTCTCGGGACTCGGGACTCGAAGGGCCGCGACGAACCGCTTCTGCGAGTCCCGAGTCCCGGGTCACGAGTCCCAGATCGTCCAAAGGCCGGTAGCGCACCGTGACCGGATAGCCGCGGCCCTCGACGCTGACCACCGGCGCGCCGTCGAAATGCGCGGCGAAGCGCTCGGTGTCGATCGTCGCCGAAGTCACGATGATCTTCAGGTCGGGCCGTTTCTTCAGCAGTTGCTTCAGATAGCCGAGCAGGAAGTCGATGTTGAGGCTGCGCTCGTGGGCTTCGTCGATCAGGATCGTGTCGTAGGCCGACAGCCAGCGGTCGGACTGGATCTCCGCCAGCAGGATGCCGTCGGTCATGAACTTGATCGCGGTGCGCTCGCCGACGTTGTCGTTGAAGCGGACCTGGTAGCCGACGGTCTCGCCGAGCGGCGTCTGCAATTCCTCGGCCACGCGCCGGGCGACCGCGCGCGCGGCGATGCGGCGCGGCTGGGTGCAGCCGATCATGCCGGCGGCGCCGCGCCCGGCGGCCAGGCACAGCTTCGGCAGCTGGGTGGTCTTGCCCGAGCCGGTCTCGCCGGCGATCACCACCACCGGATGCTTGCGGATCAACTCGACGATGCGCTCGGCTTCGGCCGCGATCGGCAAACCCGGGTCGACCGGCGCGCGCGGCAGCGAGGCCGCCCGCGCTTCGCGTTGCGCCACCGACGCCGCCAGCGCCTGCGCGAATGCGTCGCGCGCGCGCTCGTCGCCGGGCTTGCCGCTCCAACGCGACCACAGGCCGTGCAAGCGACCGCGGTCGCGGCTCAAGGCGCCATCGATCGCATGCCGCGCCTGTCGTAACGCGGCACTAGCATTCTCGTGGCTAGACTGGTTGAAATCGGTACTCTTCATCGATAGATCGTTCGTATCGCAACACTAGGCACAAACCATTTCACTTCGCGGCCGACTGCGCCTATTGTCGCCGCATTGTTTAAAAAACCCCCGATCGAAACCGTTCGATCGCCCGCATCGGAGAAGGAGTCGCACATGGCCAAGCCCAACAAGCCCGCCAAGACCAGCAAAACGGACAAGACCAAATCGGACAAGGTGTCGGTCACCCCGGCCGCGTCGCCGTCGGCCGCCGATAGCGCACCCTCGATCGATATCGGGATCTCGTCGGGCGATCGCAAGAAGATCGCCGAAGGTCTGTCGCGCTTCCTGGCCGACAGCTACACCCTGTACCTGAAGACCCACAACTTCCATTGGAACGTGACGGGCCCGATGTTCAACGCCCTGCACGTCATGTTCGAGACCCAGTACACCGAGCAGTGGACCGCGCTGGACGATATCGCCGAGCGCATCCGCGCCCTGGGTTTCAACGCACCGGGTTCCTACGCCGAATTCGTCAAGCTGTCCTCGATCAGCGAAGAGCCGGGCCTGACCGACAGCGCCGACTGGCGCGAGATGGTCCGCCAGCTCGTGGTCGGCAACGAGGCGGTGTGCCGCACCGCGCGCAAGGTACTCGACCAGGCCGACGACGTCGACGACGCGCCGACCGAAGACCTGCTGACCCAGCGTCTGCAGACCCACGAGAAGTATGCGTGGATGCTGCGTTCGCTGCTGCAGTAAAGCGTTGAAGACGGGCCGGCGCGGAGCGTCCGTGCCGGCCGGCCGCGCCGTACCGAACCCCTGTTTCGCTCCGCGGGACGGGGGTTTTTCATTGCCTGGCGCCGGGTTCGGCGCCGGTTCTCACGGCCGCCCGCCGCCGTCCCAGCCCTGCGCGTCGGCCTGCGCCTGCGCCAGCAACCAGTCGCGGAAGGCGCGGATCTTGGCGCTGCCGCGGCGCACCTCGGGATAGGCCAGCCAGTAGTCGCGCTCGTCGCGCAGCACCGGCTCGAACGGCTGCACCAGCCGCCCCGAGGCGAGTTCGCTGCGGAAGAACAGCGGCGAGGTGATCGCCACGCCATGCCCGGCGATCGCCGCGGTCACCTCGTATTGCTCGACGCCCAGCTCGACCCCGGGCCGCGCCGACAGATCGGCGTCGCCGACACCCGCCGCCTCCAACCAACTGCGCCACCAGCGTTCGCGGCCGATCCGCGGCAGGGTCAACAGATCCGCCGGCGTGCGCAGCGCACCGCTTTCGAGCAGGCCCGGGCTGCACAGCGGCGTATACAACCCCGGCAACAGAAAATGCGCGCACAAGCCCGGCCACTCGCCGCGACCGTTGCGGATGCCGACGTCGAACTCGCCCTGGGCCAGGTCGACCAGGGGCACGCCGGTGTCCAGGCGCACCGCCAACTGCGGATGCGCCAACTGGAACCCGCCCAGGCGCGGTACCAGCCAGTTGGCGCCGATGGTCGGCAGGGAGGTGATCGCCAGTTCGGCCTCGGAGCGCGCCTGGCTTTGGGCGAAGGCCGAACGCAGCGCCTGGAAGCTGTCGAGCACCGTCGGCGCCAGCCGTTCGCCGGCCCGGGTCAGCACCACCTTGCGCGGCAGGCGCTGGAACAGCACCAGGCCCAGCCGCTGTTCCAGCCGCTTGATCTGGTAACTGACCGCGGCCTGGGTCATGTCCAGCTCCTCGGCCGCGCGGGTGAAGCTCTGCAAGCGCGCCGCGGCCTCGAAGGCGCGGATTGCGCTGAGCGGCGGTAATGTCGGCATATCCATAATCTGACCTTATATATCCGGCGCGATTTTCGCGTTGCCGGCGGCCGCCCCCGCTCCTAGCCTAGTCCGAGGTTCAAGCCCAGCATCGCCACGATCGGCCGACGCCTCGCGTGGCACGACTATCTGCCAAAAGCCGAGCTTGGGCAAACAGGCCTCGCCTCTCTCTCCGGAGCACCGCCATGCAACGTCGATTCACGCTTCTGCTTTCGCTGGGCCTGCTGGGCCTGACGGGCCCGATCCCGGCCGAGGCCAATGCCGGGACCGGCTCCGCGGCCAAGCCCGCCGCCGTGGTCGCCGCCGACTTCGACGCGCTCAATCGCAACGACCTGGAAGCCTTCCTCGCCCTGTACGCCCCGCAGGCCCAGATCTTCGGCCTGCCCGCCGATCCGCACGTCCTGGTCGGCAAGCGCCTGGAACAGATGTACGGCGCCGAACGCCTGCGCGCGCATTTCGCCAAGGCCATGGCGCAACCCGACACCCCGCATATCGAGCAGACCCGCACCGTCGCGCTCGGCGAACTGGTGGTGTCGCGGGTCCACATCACCGACCCCAAGCGCGCCGAGCCGCAGGTGCTGCTGGTGGTGTACCGGGTTCGCGACGGCCTGATCGAAGACCTGTGGCATGTCGGCAAGGAAACCGCCGACAACCAGACGCAGGCCGCCGGCGCCGTGGCGACCGCGCGCGCCCTGGTCGAGGCCAACAACCGCGCCGATGCCGAGCGCTTCCTCGCCCTGTTCGCCGCCGACGCCCGCCACTTCCGCCGCGCCGAAGACCCGCACCGGCTCGCCGACCTGCCCTCGCGGGCGGTCGTCGACGAGGCCAGCCGCGTCAAGACCTACCGGGCGCTGTATGCGCACGGCCCGTCGGTGCAGGTCGACCTGCTCGACGCCTTCGCGGTCGGCGACCTGGTCGTCACCCACGAACGCATCCACAAACGCAGCACCCCGGCCAGCGCCGGCGAAAGCTACGAGATGTTGGCGATCCTGCGGGTCCGCGACGGTCGCGTCCTCGACCTGTGGCCGCTGGAGAAGATCGCCCGCCCCGCCGATGCGGCGCTCGTCACGGCCACCGCCGGGGCGCAGCCATGAAGCGGATGCGGGCCCTGCTGATTGCACTGTCGGCGCTCTCGGCGAGCGCCGCCGGCGCCGCCATCGTCGCCGCCGACAATGCCCAGGAAGTCGTGGTCCGCCGCTACGTCCAGGCCTGGAACGACGCCGACGCCGAGGCTTTCCTGGCCCAGGCCACCGCCGATGCCGGCGCCTGGCGCCGCGGCGACGACGAAAACCTGCCCGGCCAGCCCCTGGTCGCCGAAGCCTCGCCGCAGGCGCGTTCGCGCTATTACCGCGCCGCTTTCGCCAAGCGCCCGCATCCGCGGGTCGAGATCCTCGGCCTGCAATCGCTGGACGACATGGTGGTGGCGCGCGAACGCGTCACCGGCACCGCCGACGGCAAAACCGTCGACGGGCTGACGGTCTATCAGGTCCGTAACGACAAGATCTGCAACGTCTGGCACATCAAGCGGCGCTCACGCTGAGCCGCGGCCCTGGCGCACCCTGACGGCGACAGCGTTTCAGCGGCGCTCACGGCGTCGTCGCGACCGCCTGCGACGCCGCGCCGCTAGACTAGGCGCATGCAGCAGCCCGCACTCGAACTCCTCCATCGCGTTTTCGGCCATACCGCGTTCCGCGGCGAACAAGCCCAAATCGTCCAACACGTGATCGACGGCGGCGACGCCCTGGTGCTGATGCCGACCGGCGGCGGCAAGTCGCTGTGTTATCAGATCCCGTCCTTGCTGCGCGAAGGCTGCGGCCTGGTCATTTCGCCGCTGATCGCGCTGATGCAGGACCAGGTCGAGGCGATGCGCCAGCTCGGCGTGCGCGCGGCCTATCTCAACTCCACCCTCGACGCCGCCGAAGCCGCGGCGGTCGAGCGGCAGTTGCTCGACGGCGAACTCGACCTGCTCTACGTCGCTCCCGAGCGCCTGCTGAGCCCGCGTTGCCTGTCGCTGATCGACCGCGCGCGGATCTCGCTGTTCGCGATCGACGAGGCCCACTGCGTATCGCAATGGGGCCACGACTTCCGCCCCGAATACCGCGAACTGACCATCCTCCACGAGCGTTGGCCGGACATCCCGCGCATCGCCCTGACCGCGACCGCCGACGCGCCGACCCAGCGCGAAATCGCCGAACGCCTGAACCTGGAAGACGCGCGCCGCTTCGTCAGCTCCTTCGACCGGCCTAACCTGCGCTACCGCGTCGTCCACAAGGACAACGGCACCCGCCAGCTGCTCGATTTCCTCAGCGCGCATCGCGGCGACAGCGGCATCGTCTACGCCTTCTCGCGCAAGCGCGTGGAATCGATCGCTGAGCAACTGGTCGCCGCCGGCATCCGCGCCCTGCCCTACCACGCCGGCATGGACGCCTCGCTGCGCGCCGGCAACCAGCGGCGTTTCCTGCAGGAAGACGGCGTGGTCATGGTCGCGACCATCGCCTTCGGCATGGGCATCGACAAACCCGACGTGCGTTTCGTCGCCCACATCGACCTGCCCAAGTCGATCGAGGGCTATTACCAGGAAACCGGCCGCGCCGGCCGCGACGGCGAACCGGCCGAGGCCTGGCTGTGCTACGGCCTCGGCGACGTGGTCAACCTGCGCCAGCTCATCCAACAAGGCGAAGCCGGCGAAGAGCGCAAGCGCCTGGAACTGCGCAAACTCGATTCCTTGCTGGGGTTCTGCGAATCCACCGAGTGCCGGCGCAAGAGTCTGCTCGGGTGGTTCGGCGAACCGCATCCGGGCGGCTGCGGCAATTGCGACAACTGCCTGGAGCCGCCGCAAAGCTGGGACGGCACCGAGGCCGCGCGCAAGGCCCTGTCCTGCGTCTACCGCACCGGCCAACGCTTCGGCGCCGGCCACGTCATCGACGTATTGCGCGGAGCCGAGACCGAGAAGATCACCCGCTTCAACCACGAACAGCTCAGCACCTTCGGCATCGGCAGCGATCTCGACGCCAAGCAATGGAGCAGCGTGTTCCGCCAATTGGTCGCCGGCGGCCTGCTCGAAGCCGACATCGAACGTCATGGCGCCCTGCGCCTGACCGCCGACAGCGGCCCGGTGCTGCGCGGCGAACGCAGCCTGCGCTTCCGCACCGAAGCACCGAAGGCCGCGGGCGGCGCGCGCAAGTCCCGCGGCGGTGCGAGCGCGGCGCCGATGATCGACCTCGACCCGGAATCGCTGGTGCGTTTCAACGCCCTGCGCGAGTGGCGTTCGACCACCGCGCGCGAGCAGAACGTCCCGGCCTATGTGATCTTCCACGACAGCACCTTGCGCGCGATCGCCGAGCATGCGCCGGACGATCTCGACGAACTGGCGCGTATTCCCGGGATCGGCGCCAGCAAGCTGGATCGCTATGGCGAGGCGGTGTTGCAGCATTTGTTCGATCAAGGGTGACGACTGCGCTGGCGGGCTGGGACGTGATCTCGCTTCGTAGCTCCATAGAATCCGTGTAGGAGCGACGTCCTACTGGATTTCCTTCGGTCATAAGTCGCGGCCGCGGGACGCGCAGAGCATCAACGCCGATGACGCCCATCGAAGCCGCGCACTTCCGCGGGGGGTAGGAGCGGCGCGAGCCGCGACCGCGCTGTGTCCGGTTCGCGGCGCACCGCTCAAGCAAGATCAGATCAAGACCAAGATCAAACGCCAAAAGCTTCCGCCACTAAAGCGGCGGGTTACTTTCTTTTGTCATAAGCAACAAAAGAAAGGTAACCAAAGAAAAATGCTTCTTTTTGAGTCAAGGGCCCGCACGAGCGACTCGGACGCGGGGCTTTTTCATACGGGACATCCCTGTCCCGATGAAAAACGGCCTGCATCCATGCAGGCCGCCCTCCGGGTCTTCTATGGCCTTCGCTAGCTCGTCGCGACGCACAGCAAACAACGGCAACGGCAACGGCAACGGCAACGGCAATATTCGTTGCTGTTGCTGTTGCTGTGGAGCTTGGCGCAGTTCCGAACTAACGATGCAACCGTAGACCCGGAGGGCGGCGCACAGGACGTGCGCCGTTTTCCGATAAGACAGGGACGTCTTATCGGAAAATCCCGGCGCAGGCATCGCACTCGTGGCCTGTGCCCTTGCAAGGAAAGCCCTTTTCTTTGGTTACTTTTGACCGAAGGGAATCCAGGTGGACTTTTGGGCTTAGCAAAAGAAAGTAACCCGGCCGCTTCAGCGGGCGGAAGCTTTGCAGTGGATGTGGCTTCATCGCTCTGCGGTAAGAAGCGCAGCAACCGTCAGCTGCGCGGTCGCGACTCGCGTCGCTCCTACCCTGAAGCGATGGCAAGTGACGACGCTAGATCGAGAGAACGCGGTCGCGGCTCACGCCGCTCCTACAGGACGCCTCACACAGCAGCGCCGCACCCCTACTGCAACTGATAAGAGAAACTCAGATTCCAGCGCGCCTTGCGGTCGTCGGCCTCCAGCGGCAGGTCCGCGGTCGGCCGGGCATAGGCGAAGTCGACGTTGTAGTGATGGTTGTCGGACAAACGAATGCCCAGCCCCACCGATCCCAGCTTGTCGATCGGCGGGCGGCCTTGGGTCATCGACACTTGGGCATGTTGCACGACCAGATAGGGCGATACCGATTTCAACCAGCGCGATTGCGGGCGGAAGTTGCGGCTGAGTTCCAGCGACAACCCCCAGCCCTTGTCGGCCGACACTTCGCCGGGGTCGTAGGCCAAGGCGAAACGCGAGGCGCCGAAGCTGATCTGCTCGGACGAAGGCAGGCGGTTGCGGCTGTACTGGGCGGTGCCGCGCAGGATCGCCAGATAACGCTGTTCGGCCCAGCTCCGGCTCTGTGCGTAACCGAGGTTGTAGCGCCGGAACGAAACATCGTTCGGCGTGGCGAATTCGACGCCGGCGACGTTGGTGACCGTGCTCGCCGAAGCGCCCCAGGCATCCAGGCCGCGCGCGATCGACAGGCTGATCTGGCGGGCGCTGTTCTTCTTGGCTTTGGTGTAGTCCAGGGTCGCCTGCAACACGCGCGTCTTGGAGCGTTGCTCCAGGGTCGCACCGGTCGCGGTGTTGCGGTAGGCATCGACCTGGTCGGCACCGTAGATGCCGGCGCCGATGAAGATCGAGCGTTCGTTGCGCAGCAACCACGGGTAGCGGGCGCCGAACGCGAGACGATCCTGTTCGACGCGGTGATCGAGGAACTCCGGCAACGGCGTGCGGCTGGCCGGTTCGCCGCGATAGCGCGAGCCGTCGACGCGCCCGATCCAACCGTCGCTGCCGAACAACTGCGAATAGCCGGCGCCGTAGAAACGCTCGTCGCCGCGGCCATCGGGATACAGAGTCGACAAGGTCCATTGCTCGGCCAGCGGGGTCAGCGCGTTGAGCTGCAGATTCATCAGCCCCTGGGTGCCGGGATGGTTGAACTCCAGCGCCCAGGTCGCGTCGTAGCGCTTGCCGCCGACGTTGAGTTCCAGCGCGGTCGCGCCGTCGGTGGTGGTCGGTGCGGGCACGTTGATCGCCATCTTCGCGCCGGGCAGGAAGCCGAGGATCTGCGAGTAACGCTCGAACGTGCTCTGGCGCAGCGGCCGGTCGTCGAGGATGTGCTGGGCGATCGCGCGGATCTTGCGTTCGAGCTTGCCCGGCTTGCCGCTCAGGCGCAGCTCGGCGACATAGCCTTCGACCGCGATCACGCGGACCACGCCGTTGGCGAAATCCTGGGTGGGCAGATAACAGAACGACAGCGCGTAGCCGTGTTCGCGATACAGCTTGCTGCAGGCCTCGGCGGCCTGCAGCAGCTCGGCGACAGTGATGTTCTTGCCGGCGAGCGGACTGAACACCCCCGCGACCTGCTCGAACGGAATGGCCTTGACGCCGGACACGTCGAACTTGCTCGGCGTGATCTGCACGGCGAGCAAGGCGGCCATTTCGGGGTTCTGTTGCGGCGCGACCGTGGTGCTGACTTTCGGGTCGGTCTTGGGCAACGGCGCCTGCGGCAGGGTCTGCAACGGGTTGCCGGTCGGCAGGCGGTCCTGGGAATACGCCGGCAAGGTCGAATACAAAAGCGCGGTGACCGTCAGCGCGAGTAAGTAGCGTTTTCCCGAAAGGCCTGTTCGCATGCACGCGCCCCTGCGTTTAGCGTGGTCCATCCAGTCGAATGGTTCGCATTGGGAAGATCTGCACTGGGAAGATCTGCATTGGAATGGCGCGTCCGCCGTTCGGCGGAACGCGCCTCCCCAAGACTCATGCGGTCACCATACGCCGTTGTTGCGCGACGGGAACGGGGCCTTGCCCGTTCCCGCGCGTTGCATCACAAACTGCGCTCAAGGATCTTTCTTCAGCAGGCTGGTGCCGAGCAGTCCACCCTGGGTGGTGGTACCGCCCAACGCGCCGCCGAGCAGGCCGGTAGTGGTGCTGGTGCCATTGAGCCCGGTCGCCCCGGCTACGCCGTTGACGACCGTGCTCAGCCCCTGGGTAACCGGCTGCAAAGGACCATTGACCACGGTGGTCGCGGTCGTGCCGACCGTGGCCACGCCGCCGCCGACGCTCGTCACCGCACCGCCGACCAGGCCTGTGACCGGAGCCAACGGCGTGGTGGCGCCGGTGCTGGTCAGTGCCGCACCGGTGCCGCCGACCGTGCCGCCGAGACCGGCGACGCTGGTGGTCACGCCGGTCGCGGTCACCCCGACCGGATTGGCGATGCTGCCGGCATTGCCCATGCCTGCGGTGATGCCCGAGCCGACCGTGCCGAGGCTGCCACTGACGCTCTGTACCGCGCCACCGATCACGCCGGCCGCGCCGCCCGGAACCGGAACGCCGCTGAGCTGCGCGCCGACCGTGCCGCCCGCCGCGGCCACGCCACTGGTCGTGCCGCCTACGCTGCGCGAGACATTGGCGACGAGGTTGCTGCCGCCGCTACCGCCGGTGGTGCCGCCGTTGGCCTGGCCGATACCGGCAACCGGGGTCAGCACGTTGCTGACCGCGCCGGTCAGTGCCTGTCCGGTCTGACCTTCGATCAGACCACCGACTTTCGGCGCCAGGCCTTCGACCTGGTTGCCTACGCCGGAGATCAAGCCACCGGCGGTGCTGGTCAGCGGTTGGATCGGCGAGCCCTGGAAGGCGCCTACGGTCGCTACCGTCTTGCCGAGGTCGTCCACGGTGTTGCCGACGTTGACCACGACGTTGTCGACGCCGGCCGCGGTCGTGCCGACCGGGTTGGCGATGTTGCCGGTCTGGCCGATGCCGGCGCTGGTCGCCTGCCCCAAAGCCGTGATGGTGTCGCCGATATCGTCGACGACGGTCGCAAGACCTTGCGTGGTCGGGGTGTTGCCGCCAAGCAGTACCTGGTTCGGGATTTGCGCGCCGAGCCCGCTGATCGCGCCGCCGACGCCGGTGAGCAAGCCGCCGCCGGTCGTGCCGATCGAGCCGACTACGCTACCGGGCGGGGTCGTGGTGGAGCCGGGTGGATTACCCGGTCCGCCAGGCGTGCCGGGGCCACCGGGAGTGCCGGGGCCACCGCCGCCGGAACCGCCGCCGCCAGAGCCGCCACCGCCCGAGCCGCCGCCGGAACCTCCACCACCCGTGCCGCCGCCTCCTGAGCCGCCGCCGCCCGAACCGCCACCCCCGTCGCCGCCCCCCCGGGATTAGGATTGAAACTCGATTTGACGCCGCCCGAGCCCGAGCAACCCGTGGTCGATACCGTGACCGTCAGGATGCAGGCTGCAAGCAGGCTGTAAGAAAGGGCTTTACGAATGCCGTGAGATTCCATTAGGTCCCTCCGAATGCAGCGCGTGCTGCTTCGTGCGCGTATATGTGGCTACGCCTGCGTTCGCTCTATGCGGCGACACGGGCAAGCTCCCCTATCACACTTACAGTTGCCTTTCTGGTGTGTAGTCGCCCAAGGCTGCTCCGATTCATCGTTTATAAAATGTGATGTTCATCACGTTTATATGGAGACGTGCGCATATTTCCGATAGCCGGTTAAACCGGTGAGAAAAGGTGATTTTCGTTCATCGATGAGCGCTGGAACGAGCGACCGGCACAAGAGCGGACACCGCCCTGCGTAACCGTACGGTTACGCCCTTCAGCGTTCTGAATGCAAGTGTTAAATCACAACTCGAACGTGTCTTCTGCGGGGCGCGCATGCATACGCCCCGGCCACGCCGATGCGGCGCGATCTGTTCAGTGGTGTCGCACGGTTTTCTTCTTTCGAACGCTTATGCAGTAAGCGTTATCGGCGCAAACAGGACTACGCACGACGATTCGTGCCGGACCGGCTTCACCACTCGACCGTGCCGCGAACCACCGCCTGCACGCGTCCGCCGATCCACACTTCGCGATCGTCGTCGATGCGGATCTCGATGCAGCCATCGCGGCCGACCTCGCGCCCCTGGCTGATCTGGTAGGCATCGCCGGCCTCGATGCGGCCGGCGGCGAGCAAGGCCGTCGCGATCGCCGCATTAGCGCTGCCGGTCACCGGATCTTCGGCGATGCCGTCGCTCGGGCAGAAGGCCCGCACCACGTAGGCGAATCCGGGCTCCCGGGTTCGCGCGAACACCGCCAGCCCCAGCGCATCCTCGCCGCTCAAGGCCTGGATCGCCGCCAAGTCGGGGCGCATGCCGCGTACCGCGGCGGCGTCGGCGAGTTCGGCCACCCACCAACGCGGCCCGTTGTCCCACAACGCCGGCACCAACGGCCCCCATGGCACTCCGGCCAACGCCGCGTCGAGCAAGGCCTGCTCGTCGTCGCCGGTGAGGCAACGCTGCGCGCGCGGCGTGCGGATGCTGACCCGCAGGCCGTTCGCGTCGTGGACGATGCGCACCGGCAAATGCCCGGCCGCGCACTGCTGCACCAAGGCTTCGCTGCGCGGCGAAACGCGTCCCGCATCGAGCACCGCCCAGGCCGCGCCGATGCTCGGATGACCGGCGAACGACAGCTCCTGGCGCGGAGTGAAGATACGCACCCGATAATCGGCGCCTTGCTCGGGCGGCAACAGGAAGATCGTTTCCGGCAGATGGGTCCAGGTCGCAAACGACTGCATCGCCTCGCTGTCGAGGCCTTGCGCATCGAACACCACCGCGAGCGGATTGCCTGCACCGATGCGGTGGGCGAAGACATCGAGTTGCAGAAAACGGCGCAGGCTCATGGATGCCGAGCGTACAGCCCGCGGCGCGTACGTTCATGTGCCTTCGGCACGATTGACGCGACCGATGAGGAGTTCGACGCCGTTAGCGCGAACGCGTGCGGCCGAAGCGAACGATGTCGTGCGAGCGAAGCGGCAGCGATGCAGCACAAGGGCGCGGCCAAGGCAGCCGCCCCTTGCGCTGCGGTTCGCCGATCAGTCGCAGAACCAGGTCTGCTTCTGGAAGATCGCCGTGCGCTCGCCCCACGAGCTGTACTGGCCGCCGCAGCTTGCGACGGCGCCGCCGACTTCTTCGCCGGCCTCGTTGAAATACAGAATCGAATAACCCTGCCACGGAGGCGCGGCCTTGACGCTGCCGGCCAGAGCAAATCCACCCAACACCACCGTCGCCACTGCAATTGCGATAAGACGCATCGTCGTTCTCCCCTTGCTTGATTCGTGCCCCGCCGGGCCATGCCTCGCCGGAGCGCTGGAAACCCCGCGACGCTCGCGCAAAGCGGAAAGCCCCGGAAGACCGGAGCTTTCCTGCGGCGCGAACGCCGCGAACCGTATGCGCGACGCCTCAGCTTTCGGCTGCGCAGCCCTGCACGAAACGCTTGTTCTCGGTGGTCTGGCCCCAACGGCCGTCGGCGGCGCCGCAACCGGCGGTCCACTTGCCGACCTGCGCGCCCTCGGCGTCGTAGTAGTACCAGGTGCCCTGCCAGTTGTAGGCCAGTGCATTGAACGACACGCCACCCACCATCGCCACCGCCATGACGGCAGCGAACAATCCGATACGACGCATGCGATTTCTCTCCCGATTGCGCGGCGTCATTCGCCGCTCGGGCACCTTATGCCAGCGCGCGAGCGCAGCGGCGCGATCGGGCGTCCGAGCTTGTATCCACTTATCGAATTCGTGATTGCTATCGCTATTGGCTGTTTTTCCGCTGCGTAAAGCGCCTGCGATCGCACTCCTCGCGACGCGTCCGGGCGAGTCTGCGGGGTCGTGCCGGCGCATTCAGCACGGACGATGCTGCAGCGCACATGCATGGTGCGCGGCGCTACGACGGACAACTGCATCGCCGCCTCTGGGTAGGAGCGGCGCGAGCCGCGACCGCGTCCGATCCGATGGCGGTGCAGCCACGAGCAAACTCGCGCAGCCTTCCGCCCGCTCGTTGAAACTCGCCTGCAATCCGTTGCTCACGCCGCCACGGGCGACGGCGCGGTCGCGGCTTGTGACCGAAGGAAATCCAGTAGGACGCCGCTCCTACCCCAAACCCGCCGGGCTTCGGATGCCCGCGCGGCCTCCCTCAGGCCGCGAGCAAGGCCGGCAATTGCGCCGGCGCGGTGGCTAGGTGCTGGGCACCGGCTTGGCGCAGTTCGTCTTCGCTGCCGAAACCCCACAGCACGCCGATATTGCGCATGCCGTGCTCGCGCGCGCCTTCGATGTCCATGCGCCGGTCGCCGATCATCAGGCACTGTTCCGCCGACAGTTCGAAACGGCGCAGCGCCTCGCCGATCAGATCGACTTTGTGGGTCAGGCGGCCATCGCGGCTGGAACCGATGACGTCGTCGAAACGGTCGCCGAACGGCAGGCCGCCGAGAATCTTGCGTGCGTTGTCTTCGTTCTTGGCGGTGACGACGGCCAGGCGATGGCCGGCGCCGTGGACCGCATCGAGCATCTCGGCGACGCCGTCGTAGACCGAGAGCTCGGTCCAGCCTTCGCGGCTGTAGCGCTCCAGGTACAGCGCGACCGCCTGCTCGACGCGAGCCTCGTCGCCGAGCAGGGGCAGGAAGCTGGTGCGCAGGGCCGGGCCGATCCAACCGCGCAGCTCGGCCTGCGACGGCACCGGATGACCGAGCTGCTCGAAGGCATACGACACGCTGCGGGTGATGCCCTCGGCCGAGTCGATCAGGGTGCCGTCGAGATCGAAGAACAGGGTGATCGGTGCGCCCACGATCAACCCGCGCGCTGCTTGAGCGCGGTCACCGCCGGCAGTTCCTTGCCTTCGAGGAACTCCAGGAAGGCGCCGCCGCCGGTGGAGATGTAGCTGACCTCGTCGGCGATGCCGTACTTGTCGACCGCCGCCAGGGTGTCGCCGCCGCCGGCGATCGAGAACGCCTTCGACGCGGCGATGGCGCGCGCCAGGGTCTCGGTGCCATGACCGAAGGCATCGAACTCGAACACGCCGACCGGGCCGTTCCAGACCACGGTGCCGGCGTTCTTGATCAGCTCGGCATAGCGCGCGGCGGTGTCGGGGCCGATGTCGAGGATCATGTCCTCGGCGTCGACCGCATCGACGGCCTTGACCGTCGCCGGCGCATCGGCGGCGAACTTGGGCGCGACCACGACGTCGGTCGGCACCGGGATGTCGGCGCCGCGCGCCTTGGCGTCGGCCATGATCTGCTTGGCGGTGTCGATCAGGTCCGGCTCGACCAGCGACTTGCCGACGCTGTGGCCCATCGCGGCGATAAAGGTGTTGGCGATGCCGCCGCCGACGATGAGCTGGTCGACCTTGGACACCAGCGAGGACAGCAGTTCGAGCTTGGTCGACACCTTGGAGCCGGCGACGATGGCGAGCAGCGGACGCGCCGGGTGTTCGAGCGCCTTGGCCAAGGCGTCGAGCTCGGCCATCAGCAGCGGACCGCCGGCGGCGACCTTGGCGAAACGGATCGCGCCGTGGGTCGAGGCCTGGGCGCGGTGCGCGGTGCCGAAGGCGTCCATGACGAACACGTCGCACAGCGCGGCGTACTGCCTCGACAGCGCCTCGTCGTCCTTGCCCTCGCCGACGTTCATGCGGCAGTTCTCGAGCAGCACCAGCTGACCGGGCTGTACCTCGACGCCGCCGACCCAATCCTTGATCAACGGCACCTCGATGCCGAGCAGTTCCGACAAGCGCTGCGCCACCGGCGCCAGCGAATCGGCCTGGCTCCACTGGCCTTCCTTGGGACGGCCGAGGTGCGAGGTGACCATCACCGCCGCGCCCTTCTCCAGCGCCAGCTTCAGCGTCGGCAGCGCGGCGAGGATGCGCAGTTCGGAGGTGATGCGGCCATCGTCGATGGGGACGTTGAGATCTTCACGGATCAACACGCGCTTGCCGGCGAGATCGAGATCGGTCATGCGAACGATGGGCACGGGGCCTCCTGAGGCGTTGCGGGGGGATGGAATGAGTCGAACGGGGACGTGGCTCGCTCGGGGGAGCCGGCGCCGGGGTGGCTATTGTCGCGGCGCGGGGGGCCGAAATAAACCTTCGTGTCTGAACGGAGGCATTGGCGGGGCTCATCCGTGTGAAAACGGCTTGGCATGGGGCCGGCGACTGGGCCTGTGCTCGGCGCTGGCCGCGCGGCGAGACCGAAGTGGCGCGGTCGCGGCTCGTGACCGAAGGAGTCCCTGTGGGACGCCGCTCCTACCCAAGAGCGACCGCGTTGCCGTTGTCGTTGTCGTTGCTGTGATTTTGATTTGTCGCTTTGCCGGTCAAGTGGAGACCCGGAGGGCGCCGCACAGGACGTGCGGCGTTTTCCGATAAGACAGGGACGTCTTATCGGAAAATCCCGGCGCGGGCTGCGTGCTCGCAGGGGAGCTTCGTCAAGGAAGGCCTTTTCTTTGGTTATCTTTCTTTTGGGCCAGCAAAAGAAAGTAACCCGGCCGCGTCATCGGACGGAAGCTCTGCACTTGCTTGAAGAACACGCCGGCAGTCGCCAGGACGAGGTCGCGACTTGCGTCGCTCCTACCCTGGAGCGCCCCCATAGGCGTGCCGCTGCGAACCCACCCCTGTAGAGCGACGTGAGTCGCGACCGCGGGACGCGTAGAGGTAGCAAGGCCAACGTCATCCATCGAAGTGGCGTGCTTTCGCCAGAGTAGGAGCGGCGCAAGCCGCGACCGCGCTGCGATGGTCTTGCCGCGCCTCTTTTAAGCAAGATCAGGATCAAACGCCAAAAGCTTCCGCCACTAAAGCGGCGGGTTACTTTCTTTTGTCATAAGCAACAAAAGTCCGTCTGGATTCCCTTCGGTCAAAGGTAACCAAAGAAAAATGCTTCTCTTTGAATCACAGGCCCGCACGAGCGATGCATACGCAGGGATTTTTCATACGGGACATCCCTGTCCCGATGAAAAACGGCGCGCATCCCTGCGCGCCGCCCTCCGGGTCTTCTATCGCCTTCGCGAGTGCAGCACTGCGCACAGCAACAGCAACAGCAACAGCAACAGCAAAAAACTTAAAGTCACCGCTATAGAAAAACTGAAGTCATAGCCGTGGCGAATGCGGAGCTGGAGCTGCAGCTAAAGGCCAGGCAACGCGACCGCGGCCCCTCCCATCACCCCACCGGCTTCGAGCTACGCAGCAAACTGAAAGCAAACCCGGCCACGATCAGCGCCCCCGCGACCAGCACCGCCCACAGCAGCCACGAGCGCCAGTCGCGCTTCGGTTCCGGCGGCACCAGGGCGGCGGGACCGGCCAAAGGCGCGGGTTCGCCGAGGCTGGCTTCGGCCGGTTGCCAGTCCTTGCCGCGGGTCTGGCGCAGGGCTTCGATCAGATGCGCGAGCGGCGAATCGGCGCGGGCGGTGCGCGCGCTGCCAGCAACCAGAGCGTAGGGCGGTGCGCCCTGGGCCAGGAATACGGCTACTTCGGGACGATAGCCCAGGCGCAGCACCGGTTCGCCGGGCACCGCGGCGTTCGCACGCAGGCGCCAGTGGCGGTCGCGCACGGTCGCGGCGAGTTGGCGCGCGGCGGAACGATCGCCCTCGCCCTGGCCGGCGACGCGGAATGCCATCCACGGGCCGGCCTGTGGATGCCAGCCCTGCTCGGCGGCGTCGCGGCTGTCGAGGCGCCATTCCAAGGCATGGTTGCCCGGCAGGGCGACATCGATCTGCTGGATCGGAAAGCGACCGTCGAGTTCGTATTCGAACGCGACGCCGCCGTCCTTCTGCTCGATACGACGGCCTTTCAGCTCGCGCCATTGCAGCGGCGCGGCTGCGGCGTTACCGGCCAGCTCGGCTTTGACCGCGCTGATCTGCGCGGCGGCCTTGGGGTCTTGCGGGGTCAGGCGCAGGTAGCGCGCTTGTTCGCCGACGCTGTCGAAGACGATGCGCCGCTGCAGCAGGCGTTGGCCGCCGCGTTGCAGGTCGACCAGGCGACCGCTGCTGCTCAGGTTGCGCCATTGATCGAGGTCGTCGCTGGCTTCGACGCTGTAGGCCGCATCGAGCGCGGCGCCAGGCATCCATTCCAGTTCGAGCGCGAGGATCGGCCGGCGCAAACGGCTGGCGTCGATCAACAAGGCGGTCTGCGGCAAACGCGTGGTGTCGGTGGCGGTGCTGCGCGCTTCGACGCGACGCAGGCGGCCGTCGGTCTCGACTTCGCTGATCAACTCCCAACCCTGGGTCGCCGAGTCCGACGGCGACGCCGGCAAAGCGAACCACGGCAAGGCCACGCGCTGCGGCGCGCGCGCCAAGGGCTGTTCGGGGGCGAACACCGAAGCCGGCACCGGCGTGCCGCTACCGTCGATTACCTCGACATCGCGCAACTGCGGGCTCTGCGCCTGCCGATAGACATTCTCGTCGAGCACGACGCGATAGGCGCCGCCGTCGTCGCGGCTGAGGTTCAAGGGCCATTGCCGCGCGTAGTCCTCGCGCGGGCCGGCCCAGGCCAACAGCGGCACCACGGCGAGCAACCAGGCGCTGCGGCGGAATCTGGAAATCATGCTCATGCCTGGGCCTCGTGAGTGTCGCGCGGATCGCGGTCGGGCCGCGTATCGTCGCGCGGCGGCATCGGCGCACCGGGCGGCGCCGGAGCGAAATAGCCGACCAGGGTGCACAGCAGGCCGTAGGCGATGAACGAGGCGATGCCGAGCAGGTTGCCGAGATGGCCGCGATCGACCAACACCAACTTGGCCAACACCACCGCCATCAGCACCGCACCGGCCAGCCACAGGCCGCGCTGGCCGCGGCGCGATCCGGCGATCCAGCCGGCCACGCCGAGCACGCTCCAGACCACGGTCAGGCTGGTCTGCACCAGGCTGGTCGAGAACATCGACGACGACCACGCCACCCCGCCCCAGTAATGCGCGCTGCGCAGCACTTCGACGGTGACCAGGACGAAGCCGGCGGCGGCCAGCAAGGGCACACGGCGGCGCTGCAGTTCGGCCCCGACCAGCGGCGAGGCCAGCCATGCGCCGAACACCGTCAACACCGCGCACTGCATCAGGCCGAGCGGGTTGACCAGCGGCAGCCACATCAGCGGATGCGGATTGGCCGGGGTGGCCAGGATGAAGCCGATCGCCAGCGCCAGCACGATGGCGAACGAGGCCATCAGCGGCGCGCGCCAAGCGGCGAAGCGCTGCGGCAAGGGCTGTGCGACCAGACCCGGGCGCCACAGGATCGCCGCGGCCATGACCAGCATCGGCAGCAACAAGGCCGCGACGGTCCAGCCGGTGCCAAGCGCGGGAATGCCGTTGCGCTCCCACAAGGTCGACACGCGCAGCAGGGTCACGCCGATCGCCAAGGCCCACGCCCACCACCAACCCGAATGGCCCACGCCGAGTTCGCCGCCGGCGCGCTCGCGCAGGCCGATCAGGTTGCGCCAGCCGAGCACCGCATACAGCGCCCAGGCCAGCCAACCGAACCCGGCCAGCGGGTAGTCGTGCAAGTCGGCCTGCACGAACAACAAGGGCAGCGCCGACAGCAGGGCGAACATCGCGGTCAACGACAAGGCTTTCCAGGTGTGGCGACGGAACACTTCGGCGGCGATCCAACCGCTGACCGCGGTCAGCATCAGCACCGCATCGGCGCTGTGACGGTCGGGGACGAAGTCGGCGATCTCGCTGCCGACCGCACCGAGCCACCAGGCCAGACCCCACAGGTAATACGGCAAGGCCGGCCCTAGGCTGTCGCTGCGGCGATGGCTCCAGGCGCTGGCGAAACCGGCGATGGCGATCAGCAGAGCGCCGGCGAAGCTGGCGTTGAGCACCGCTACTTCGGCGTCCCAGACCGCATCGCTGGCGCCGATGACGAAGGCGAATGCGGCGGCGCCCTGCAGCAGGAAGCCGACCAACTGCGGCAGGCGACGCTGCTGGCGCAAGCCCAGCCAGACCATCGCCGCGCCTTCCAGCGCGAACACGCAGGCGGTGGCCTCGGCGGCGAGCGCGAGCGGAATGGCCAGAGTCGCGAAACCCGCGGCGAGCAAGGCATACGGCGTCGACAGGGCGAGGAAGCGTTCGTCGCGACGCAGCCACCACGCCAGCGCCGCGTACAACGCGCCCAGCCCCAGCGCGCAGAACGCCAGCGGCATGCGATCGCCTTCGAGCAAACCGGCCTGCAGCGAGAACGCGACCAGCGGCGTGCCGAACACCAGGCAGCCGTCGATGAGGTCGCGGCGCCCGGCCGGACGCTTGCGCGCATACAGCACCGGGATCAGCAGATAGAAGGCGAAGAACAGCAGCAGGAAGGGCTCGGTGGTGGAGAAATGCTCGGGGCGGTACTTGAGCACGCCCCACAAGGTGCCGATGCCCCAGGTGAAGACGAAGCCGAGCAGATTGAGCACCCGCCACGGCCGCCACCAGGCGATCGCGAAGATGCCGGCATTGAGCACGGCGTAGTAACCGAACAGGGCGACGTGGTTGCCGGAACCGGTCGACAACCAGATCGGTGCGAGGAAGCCGGCGAGGATCGCGAACACCGCCAGCGCCATCGCGTTCTGCTTCACCGCCAGCACGCCGGCGCCGGCCACCAGCACCACGCTGATCGCGAACGCCGCTCCGGCCGGCATCAGCTGGTACAGCTTGAAGGCCGCGAACACCACCAACAGCAGCACGCCGATCGCGCCGCCCTGCAGGCTCAAGGCGAAGCTGCGCTTGCGTTCGCGCTGGCGCCAACCGAACACCAGCCCGGCCATGGCCGCCAGGGCGACGCCGGCCAGGCGCAGTTCGATCGGCAGGTGCAGCCAACCCTGGTCGGTCGCGTATTTCAACAACGCGGCGACGCCGGCGAACAACACCAGCATGCCGACCTTGACCGGCACGTTGCCTTCGGTGAACCAACGCCGCAGCCAACGCGCGGCGACCGTGAACACGTCCGGCGGCGGCGGTGCGGCCGGCGCGCGCCAAGCCGCGGGCGC
>NZ_CP013141.1:5059008-5101330 GCF_001442535.1 Lysobacter antibioticus
CGCCCGGCACGTCGGCACCTGCGCCGCCCGTACCGCCGCCGCCCACGCCGCCAGTACCGCCGGCGACGACATCATCGCTGCTCCAACCGGCGTTACCGCCGCCACCGCCGCCGCCGGCGATGCCGACGCGGTTGCCGATGCCGTTGCCGCCGACGCGCAGGTCGGTGGCGCCGCCGCCGATGCCGTCGAGGCCCTCGCCGATGCCGCCCGGATTGACCGCCTGCGAGCCCTGCCCGCCGACCCAGATCGACAGCGCCGCGCCCGGCGTCACCGCCAAGGTGCCGCGCACTCGGCCGCCGAGGCCGCCCGCGCCGCCCGGAGAATTCGGGTTGCTGCCGACATCGTCGCCAGCACCGCTGCGGCCGGCGCCGCCCTGAGCGCCACTGAGATAGACCGTCAGCGAATGCACGCCGGCCGGCACCGTGGCGGTCTGTTCGCCACCGGTGAAGCCGAACGCCGCCGGCGTTTCGCCGACGCCGCAACTCTGCGCCTGGGCAGTGCCGGTCATGCCGAGCCCGGCCAGCAACAGCAGGCCGCCGAGGAGGATGGCACCGCGAGCCGCGCGCAGGGCCGGATCGAGACGCAAGCGCGCGGTCGCGCCGGCACGGAATCGCAAACTCTTCATAACCATCAAATCGCCCCCTAGGCGAACCCCAGTGCGGTTGCACGAAACCCACGCACACGCGATCGCGTGCACGGCCTGTGCGCGACGAACGCGGTGCTCCCCTGCAAAAATCGTCCTGAGCCTTGCCGCTCGCGGCCTACCCCTAGGCCACGCGAGCGGCCAGCCGCAGCCGGTACCCGGGACAGAAGCGCCACTCCCTGAGACGCTTCGTTGGCAACAGCTAACGTGAAACGAGCCCGATAGCGGACCTCGTCGCATCTTTAACTGTGCTAGACGACACATTAAGTCAAATGACTAGGATTTCCCGTACCGCTGGTCCGACAACCCGGGCCGGGGTTCTCACGGTCCCGGCTGCGGCTCGTCACCGCCGAGCTTGCCGACTCGGGCGCACCGCTCCGCTCGATCGGGCTGGTTATGGCCGAGCCCCGGCAAGACGAGCCGCCATGCGGCGAATCCGGCCGCAACCGTCGTGGTTTAGCGCTCAAGCACGGCAACGCGGCGTCCCCGACTCGACCGGCGGATGCGGTCGTGGCCGGGCCACTGCCGCCCCGGGTACAATCCTCCGGCTCGCTGCACTCAGGCGCAGCGCGGTCGTAGAGCAGCCGGCTACACCGTGAAATCGCAACGGCCCCGTAGCTCAGCTGGATAGAGCATCCCCCTCCTAAGGGGAAGGTCACACGTTCGAATCGTGTCGGGGTCGCCAACCACGCAGCGCCGCATATGCGCGCTGCCGGCGCCCGCGAGGGCGTCCCCTTTCCGTCTCGCCACGCCACGGCGCGACCATCACTTGGAGCTTTCGGTATGACCCACCCCGTTCTCGCCGCCCTGGGACTCAAAGACAACGAGTCCGGCACCTACCTCGGTCATGGCGAATGGTCGAAGACCGCCGACGCCGGCGTGTTGGAGCCGATCAACCCCACCGACGGCGAAGTGCTGGCGCGCGTGCAGGCGTCCTCGCAGAGCGACTACGACACCATCGTCGAGCGCGCCCAGGCCGCTTTCGCGGTGTGGCGCACCACGCCGGCGCCGCGCCGCGGCGAAGCGATCCGCCTGTGCGCCGACGCGCTGCGCAAGCACAAGGACGCGCTGGGCTCGCTGGTCGCGCTGGAAATGGGCAAGTCCAAGCCGGAAGGCGACGGCGAAGTGCAGGAAATGATCGACATCGGCGATTTCGCCGTCGGCCTGTCGCGCCAGCTGTACGGCCTGACCATGCACTCCGAGCGTCCGGGCCACCGCATGTACGAGCAGTGGCATCCGCTCGGCCTGGTGGGCGTGATCTCGGCCTTCAATTTCCCGGTCGCGGTATGGGCCTGGAACTCGTTCATCGCGGCGATCTGCGGCGACATCACCATCTGGAAGCCCTCGCCGAAGACCCCGTTGTCGGCGATCGCCTCGATGAAGATCTGCAACGAGGCGCTGCGCGCCGCCGGCTTCCCGGACATCTTCTTCCTGTTCAACGACGCCGGCACCGAGCTGGCCTCGAACTTCGTCGACGACAAGCGCATCGCGCTGGTCAGCTTCACCGGTTCGACCAAGGTCGGCCGCGTGGTCGGCGAGCGCGTCGCGCGCCGCATGGGCCGCTCGCTGCTGGAACTCGGCGGCAACAACGCCATCATCGTCGACGCTTCGGCCGACCTGAAACTGGCGATCCCGGCGATCGCGTTCGGCGCGGTCGGCACCGCCGGCCAGCGTTGCACCACCACCCGCCGTCTGTTCGTACATGAGTCGATCCACGACGACGTGCTGGCCAAGCTGGTCGCCGCGTTCAAGCAGGTCGAGAAGAAGATCGGCGACCCGACCGACCCGGCCAACCTGATGGGCCCGCTCAACAGCCGCGATGCGGTGCAGGCTTACCTGGATGCGGTCGAGAAGGCCAAGGCCAGCGGCGGCAAGGTCGAGACCGGCGGCGCGCAGATCGAGCGCAAGGGCAACTTCGTCCTGCCGACCATCGTCACCGGCCTCAGCAACGACGCCGAAGTCGTGCAGACCGAAACCTTCGCGCCGATCCTGTACGTGATGAAGTTCAAGACGCTGGACGAAGCCATCGCCCTGCAGAACGACGTGCCGCAGGGCCTGTCGTCGTCGATCTTCACCGCCAACCTCAAGGCTGCCGAAGCCTTCCTGTCGGCGGCAGGTTCCGATTGCGGCATCGCCAACGTCAACATCGGCACCTCCGGCGCCGAGATCGGCGGCGCGTTCGGCGGCGAGAAGGAAACCGGCGGCGGCCGCGAGTCGGGTTCGGACGCATGGCGCGCCTACATGCGCCGCCAGACCAACACGATCAACTACTCCGACGCATTGCCGCTGGCACAGGGCATCAAGTTCGATCTGTAAGCGCGGGCGGCGATGCCGTTCTCCGATCGAACGCAAGGCCCGTTGCCGCCGGGGTTTCCCCTGGCGGCAACGGATGCCGCGGGCCAGCCCATCGGCGCGGGCACGCGGGTATGCATTCCCTGTTTGCCCGACTGGTTGATCCACGATCTGCCCGAGCCCGAGGTCGCGGAGCTGCGCCGCTTCGAAGGCCGGTCGCTGCCGGTACTGCGCATCGACGCTTACGGTTACCTGTGGTTCGGCGGTAACTCTCCGCGGTTTTGCCTGAGGCCGGCCGAGGTGCTGGTCGAGCCCATCGATTCCAGCGGCCCGGGCTAGCGCAACGCAGCCCGCTGGCAGTCACGCCGTTTTGTGATAGCAAGCTCAGAACTCCGCTACATCCACGGCCGCAGACCGCGACGCATTCGGCGTAATCGCCGCACCTCCGCCCCTAGCATGGGCTCGCCAGATGGACTGGCGACGGTGAGGGACGACTTGTGGACACACGGAACCGCAGCATCCGCTTGAGCGCGTTGGCGTTCGGCGTTTTCGGCTTCGCCGCCGCGCTGACCGCCTACGCGGCGCCGCAATGCGATCACTGCCTGGACGGCTACCGCGCCTGCCGAAGCAGCCATCCGGACGACACCCAACCCTGCCTCGAAGAAATGTGGGCCTGCGAGACCGCCAACGGCTGCGCGATGAGCTATCCGCCGGACTGATCGAGCGCTCGAACATCGCTGTCGCTCGCACGCAAGCCGCGGCCTGGCCGCGGCTTGCGTCGTTGGGGGCGGCGCTATGCCGGCGGCAGGACGAGCCCGCCCGAGGACAAGCCCAGGACGCCGCACCCGTCGTATCCTGTGGCCCGATCCAATCACGAAGGACCGTCCCCCCATGCGAATGCCCGTCCGCCAGACCAACGTCCTGGCCATCATCAGCCTGATCGCCGGCATCCTCGGCTGGACCCTGCTGCCCCTGGTCGGCAGCCTCGGCGCCATCATCACCGGCCACATGGCACGCGGCCAGATCCGCCGCGAACCGGACCGCTACGACGGCAACGGCCTGGCCATCGGCGGCCTGATCCTGGGCTGGGGCTCGGTGATCATTGCCCTTCTCAGCCTCATCGTGATCGTGCTGTTCTTCGGCGGCCTGGCCACGGTCCTGGCGCTGAGCGGCCAGCACTGACGCCCCCGCGCGATGCGTCTCCGGCCGCATCGCGCAACGGCCGCCCATCCCGCCGGCGTGCGGTCCAGCCCCGCCGTCGCCAACCGCCACACGCCGTGCTCGCCCCGGGCCACCCGCTTGGGCGATAATCGGCGTCCCCGTCCCCGAGCGCCCCCGACGACCTCGTGTACAGCCTTGCCCGACCCTTTCTCTTCGGACTGGATGCCGAACGAGCGCACGGCCTAGGCCTGACGGCGCTGGAAACCGCTTATCGCAGCGGCCTCAATCCCCTCATGGCACGGCCGCCCAAGCCGCTGCCGACCAAAGTCTTCGGCCTCAGCTTCCCCAATCCGGTCGGCCTGGCCGCCGGCCTGGACAAGAACGGCGCCCACGTCGACGCCCTGCTCTCGCTGGGTTTCGGCTTTATCGAGATCGGCACCGTCACGCCCAAGCCGCAGGCCGGCAACCCGCGTCCGCGCATGTTCCGCCTGCCCGAACAGCAGGCGGTGATCAACCGTCTGGGCTTCAACAACGACGGCGTCGACGCGCTGGTGCGCAACGTCGCCAAGGCGCGGCGCAAGCGCGGCCTGCTCGGCATCAACATCGGCAAGAACAAGGACACGCCGAACGAGAACGCGGAGAGCGATTACCTCTACTGCCTCGAACGCGTGTATCCGCTGGCCGACTACATCACCGTCAACATTTCCTCGCCCAACACCGCCGGCCTGCGCGAGCTGCAGGAAGAGCAGTCGCTGCGCCGCCTGGTCGGCAGCCTGCGCGAGGCGCAGGAGAAGTTCGCCGCGCGCGAAGGCCGGCGCGTGCCGATGCTGGTCAAGATCGCGCCCGACCTGTCCGACGACGACATCGAAGCCGCCGGCCGCGTGCTCGGCGAGCTGCAGGTCGACGGCGTCATCGCCACCAACACCACCATCGCGCGCGACGGCGTCGAAGACAGCCCGCACGCGAAGGAAGTCGGCGGACTGTCGGGACGACCGCTGATGAGCCAGTCGACCACGGTGCTGCGCAAAATGCGCACGCGCCTGCCGGAAAACATTTCGATGATCGGCGTCGGCGGCATCCTGTCCGGGGCCGACGCGGTCACCAAGATGGCCGCCGGCGCGAGCCTGGTGCAGTGCTATTCGGGCCTGGTCTATCGCGGGCCGGCGCTGGTCCACGAATGCGTCGAAGCGATCCGCCGCCGTAAAGAAGCGCCCAGCCGCGGCAATGTCCCACCGACGATCTGAGTCCGCTGTCATCCATCCGATTTCTTATTCGCAGGCATGGTTCGCAGGCATGAGCGCATGAACCCGAGCGTGCGCGTGCTGCGCGATGCCTCGCTGAAAGACCGCAACAGTTTCGGCGTCGCCGCGCGCGCGCCATGGTTGGTCAGCGTCGACGATGCAGCGGCTCTGCCCGAGGCGCTGGACCGCCCCGAATTGAGCGGCGGCCTGGCCCTGGTGCTCGGCGGCGGCAGCAACCTGTTGTTCGCCGGCGACCCGAGCGGCGCTGTGCTCGAACTCAGCGGCCGCCAGGTACGCATCGTCGAGGACGACGGCGAGCGCGCGATCGTCCGCGCCGACGCCGGCGTGCCCTGGCACGGCTTCGTCATGCAGATGCTCGCGCAGGGTTTCGCCGGCCCCGAAAACCTGGCCCTGATCCCGGGCACGGTCGGCGCCTCGCCGATCCAGAACATCGGCGCCTACGGGGTGGAAGTGCGCGACTTCGTGCATGCGGTCGAGGCCTTCGAGCCGGCCACCCGGCGTTGGCTGCGCTTCGACAATGCGCAATGCGAGTTCGCCTACCGCGACAGCCTGTTCAAGCAATCGCCGGACCGCTACCTGATCAGCGCGGTCGAGTTTTCGCTGTCGCGCACGCCCGCGCTCAAGCTCGACTACGCCGGCCTCGGCGACGAGCTCGCGGCGATGGGAGTGCACGCGCCGACGCCGCAGGCGGTCGCCGATGCGGTCATCGCGATCCGCCGCCGCAAGCTGCCCGACCCGGCCGTACTCGGCAATGCCGGCAGTTTTTTCAAGAACCCCATCGTGCCGCTGGCGCAGGCCGAGGCCTTGCTCGTCGAGCACCCCTCGATGCCGTCGTTCCGCGGCAACGATGCCGGCACGCGCAAGCTGTCGGCGGCCTGGCTGATCGACGGCTGCGGCTGGAAGGGCCATCGCCACGGCGACGCCGGCGTGTCGGCCGCGCATGCGCTGGTGCTGGTCAACCACGGCGAGGCCAGCGGTGTGCAGTTGCTCGACCTGGCCCGCCGCATCGCCGCCTCGGTGCAGTCCCGCTACGGCGTCGCGATCGAACCGGAACCGCGCCTGATCGGCGCCTCGTGGTGAGCGCCGCGCCGGCGCATCCGATGCGGGCCGCCAGCCTGATGCTGGCCAGCACGATTTCGTTCGGCGTGATGACCATCGCGATCCGTTTCGCTTCGCACTCGCTGCACACCTTCGAGATCGCCTTCTTCCGCAACCTGTTCGGCCTGCTCGCGGTGCTGCCGCTGTTGCTCGGCGCGCAGCGCGCGGAACTGCGCCCCCGGCAGTTGCCGAAGTATTTCGTGCGCTGCCTGATCGGCATCTGCTCGATGCTGGCCGGCTTCTGGGCCATCGGCCACCTGCCGCTGGCGCAGGCGATTTCGCTGACCTATTCGACGCCGATCTTCGTCACCATCGCCGCGGTGCTGTTCCTGCACGAACAAGTGCGCGCGCGGCGCTGGCTCGCGGTGCTGGCCGGTTTCATCGGCGTGCTAGTGATCGTGCGCCCCGGCTCGGCGGATTTCTCCATCGACAGCCTCGCCGCTTTGCTCGCGGCGGTGCTCGGCGGAGTGATCTCGATCCAGATCAAGCAGCTTTCGCGCATCGACTCGGCCAACACCATCGTCCTCTACACCTATGCGTTTTGGGTGCCGATGTCGTTGATCCCGGCATTGTTCGTCTGGCAGTGGCCGCAGGGCACGGTGTGGTGGTGGATCGTCGCCGCCGGCGTGTTCGGCACCGGCGGGCAAGTGCTGTGGACGCATGCGCTCAAGCTCGGCGAAGTCTCTGCGCTGACGCCGATCAGCTTCATGCAACTGCCGCTGGTCGCAACGGCCGGCTGGTTATGGTTCGGCGAAAGCCTCGACGCCTACACGGTGACCGGCGCGGCGATCATCCTGGCCTCGAACGCCTATATCGCTCATCGCGAAGCGGTGCTGGCGCGGCGCGCGGCGTCGGCCGCGGCTACGGCGGGGGCGGTGCCTGGGGAGTGAGTTGGGTAGGCGGTTGGCGTGGTTGTGGTCGTCTTGGTTTAGATGGTTGTCGCGACCTGACGCAAATCCCCCTCCCCTCCCTTTTTCAAAGGGGAACAACCCGCCTCTCACGAAGAGGGCAGTCATCTCTGCGTATTTGCATCCGCGGCTTGAGCTGGCTCGCCCGGGTTCGGCAACGCTTGTTGCAGCGCACGAAGGCACGAACGGCCCGAGGCGATTCCGTGATCGCGGTCCGGGCATTAGCGGACAGGCGCGGCCGCATTAGCGGTCAACCTGCTCGGATCGGGTCCGGCGCACGCCGGCGCGATTGACGCGGCCGTACGGCGGACGCTATCCAGACGCGGCAGTACGGAGGGGAACCGGCCACGCGCACGCCCTAGCGCGCGCCGGTAACGCGACCCGCTCCTCCCTTCATGACGATCCAAGGAGAGAGATCATGGCACTGAGCCGTCACGTGGCCGTCGCCCTTCTGGGCGGCGCCGTCGCCTTGTCCAGCCTGCCCTCGCATGCCGAGCAAGGCGATTACGGTTTCTTCGAAACCATCCGCAACCTGTTCTCGCCGCCCAAACCCGACAACAAAGTCCAGCCAGCGCAGCGCAGCGGTCAGTACCCGCTGCTCAGTCGCGACGCCGCACGCGCCGACGGCTTCGATCCCGGCGCCTACTACCAATGGCAGACGGTGCAGTTGCCGGCCGAGACCGGCGCGGTCTGCGGCAACGGCTCGCCGTACAAGATCTTCGTCAATCGCGTGCCCGACACCACCAACACCATCATCTACATGGAAGGCGGCGGCGCGTGCTGGGATTACGCGAGCTGTTCGGGCCAGGGCGGCGTGCGCGGCGCGCGCAATCCCAACGGCGTGCCCGACGACTACATGAAGCTACTCAACCCCGGCGCCAGCCTGGTCAGCCCGTTCGTGACCCGGGTCAGCCCCTTCGACGGGGTCAAGACCCAGGGCTGGAACATGGTCTACGTGCCCTACTGCACCGGGGACCTTTACGGCGGCGACAAGGTCGCGGTCTACAACGACCCGAGCGGGCAAGCGCAACCGCTGGTCTGGCACCACAACGGCCTGCGCAATTCGCGCGCGCTCACCGCCTGGCTCAAGGACAACCTGCCGCGACCGGGGCAGATGCTCAGCACCGGCTGCAGCGCCGGCGGCGCCGGCAGCCTGATCAACTACGACCCGCTGCGCCGCGATCTCGCACCGACCCGCGCCTTCCTGATCGACGACTCCGGCCCGATCTTCCCGACCCCGCGCAACGGCAACCCGGCGCAATATCCCTCGCAGCCGTTGATGGCGCATATCCGCGGCGCCTGGGGCCTGGACGCGCCGAACGGCCCGCTGGCCTACCTCGCCAGCGGCTTGCCGCAACTCGACCTCGACGAACTCGGTTCGATCTATCCCGCGCTCGCCAACAAGCACGGCAGCGACCGTCTCGGCGCGACCCACTTCTGGCAGGACCTGAACTACTCCTCGTACTCCTACGAACGCTTCCACGACGACATCCAGTCGGCACCGAACCAGGCCGCCAAGGAAGCGCTGATCCACGCCAAGTGGGCCGGCGATACCCAGCGCCTGTCGGACCGGCTCAACGGCCTGGACAACTTCGGCGGCTATTTCCCGCAATACCGCGCCTTGAACGAAAGCCACTGCACGACCATCGTCGATTTCAAGAACGGCGACGTGCAAGAGCAGAGCCTGGAGCTGAAGCACTTCATCGACAGCGTGCTCGACGGCAACGGCAAGGTGCGCGACGCGTCCGAACAGAACGACAGCCGCGACAAGGCCAAGCCGTTCAACCTGCTGTACTGGCTGGTCGACCAACTGCTGGCCTGACGGAGGCAACCTGATCGAAGCAGACCCCTATGCGCACGACCATCCTGTGGGTGCTCGCCCTGACCGCCGTGGCCATCGCCGCGGCGGTCGGCAGCGGCTGGCTGCCGCTATCGAAGGCGAAAGCCGACACCGCACCGGCCAGCAACGGCCGGAGCACCGACGCGCCGCCGCAGATGCAGGCCCTGCTGGCGACGCCGCAGACCCGCGACTATCGTCAGCGTCAGCAGTTCCAGCGCGATGCGCAGCGCTTCTTCCGCGATGCGCGCAACCTGGGCCCGGTCGTGCGCAACCAGCGGGCACAGGTGTTGGAACGCAAGATCGATGCTTACGAGAACGCCGGCGAACTCTCCGCCGGCGAAACCATGCTGCTGCGGGTCGGGCTGATCCAGGCCACCGTCGCCGACCCGGCCGAACAGGCCGCGCAGGTCGAAGCCCTCGCCCAGCGCTACCGCGCCGACGCCGCGCGCCGTAATGCGCAGTGGCAGGAGCAGCAACAGCGAGACCCGCGTTTCCGGGACTACAAGCAACGCGAGCGCGACGTGGTCGCCGAGGTCATGGCGATGCAGCGCATCCCCGGCGGCCTCAGCCGCGACGAGTACCTGCGCCAACGCCTGCAGGCCGAGCGCGAACGGGCCTATCGATAGCGATAGTACTGCCGGCTGGCGGCAGCGCGCTCAATCGCCTTCGGCCACCACCACCCGATTGCGGCCGCCGCGCTTGGCCGCATACAAGGCCTGGTCGGCGCGCGCGAAGGTCGCCGCCGTGTCCTCGCCGGCGCGGTGCGTGGCCAGGCCGATGCTGATCGTCAACGGCAAGCCGACCGGCAGGTTCGCGACCGCCTCGCGCACGTATTCGCATTGCAGCTGCGCCTGCGCCTGTCCGCACTCGAACATCATCAGGAACTCCTCGCCGCCGTAACGCGCGACTCCGCCCGGCGCGGCCGCGTACAGGCGCAAGGCCTCGGCCACCGCGAGCAGGACGCGGTCGCCCTCGGGGTGGCCGTGGATGTCGTTGATGGTCTTGAAGTGATCGATGTCGAGCACGGCGACATGCAGCGTCGCCGGCGCCTCGTGCCGCGCCAGCGCCTGTTCCAACGCCAGCGCGAACGCACGCCGGTTCGGCAGACCGGTCAGCGGATCGGTGCGGGTCAGCGCGGTCAGATCGGCGTTGCTGGCTTCGAGCTCGCTCTGATACTGCAGCAGCTTGTGCTCGTACCAGTCGCTCTCCTGCAGCTGCCGCGCCAGCGCATGACTGACCCGACGCAGTTCCAGCAAGCGCGAGGTCTGGGTCGACAAGGCCTGCAAAGCGACGTACTGGTGCTGGCGCAACTCGCGCGGCTGGCGGTCGATCACGCACAGGGTGCCGAGCGCCTCCCCGCCCGGGGCAATCAACGGCGCCCCGGCATAGAAGCGGATATTGGGGTCGTCGACGACCAACGGGCTGTCGGCGAAACGCGCATCGTTGTGCGTATCCGGCACCACCATGGTCCGGTTCGGCTCGAGAATGGCGTGGGCGCAGAAGGCCAACTCGCGCGGCGTCTCGCTGGCCGCCATGCCGATGCGCGACTTGAACCACTGGCGGTCGGCGTCGATCAGGCTGACCAGCGCGGTCGGCACGTCGCAGATCGCGGCCGCAATGGCGACCAGATCGTCGAAATCCTTTTCCGGGGCGGTGTCGAGGATGTCGTAGCTGCGCAACGCCGCCAGGCGTGCGGCTTCGTTGGCGGGAATCTCGGGTTTCTGCACGACTCGGTTTCCAGGCGTCGGACGGGTCGAAGCCATCCCCTGTCATGGCTACGACCGGCGCAGTCTAGCAAGGCTGTGCCGCTGCCGAGCCCGATCGGGCACGGATCAAGGTCCGCCGCCTTGCCGCGAATCCGCGCCGGGCGCAAGCACCGATCCGCTCCGGACTCGAGCCGGGTCCGGTTTCGCCGACCACGGTCACGGCCATTGCGCGATGCCGTACCGGCGCCGGGTCGCATCGGCTGCAACGTCGGCCGGCTACAATCGATGCGCCATGCGGGCCATGCGGCCCGCGACCGATTGCAGCGAACGACCGCACCCACCGCCATAGAGAGGGCCACGTGCAAGTGGAAACGAACGATTACGTCGAACTCAAGAGCGAGATCCTCGACGGCATGCGCAGCTACATGGAAGAACTCAAGGAAGACGGCAGCGACGCGGGATACACCGCATCGGACATCGACGACTGCGAAGGGATCATCGATCGTTTCCTCGACGCCATAGCGAACGCCGGCGGCGACAACGCCCGCGCCAGCGGCGCGGTCAAAGACGCGGTGCTCGCGTTGAACGCCCTCAACGCCCGCTGCGGCCACAGCCTGATCGAGACCGACCAGCGCGAAGGCCTGTGCGAGCTGATCATCCGTGTCGCCGCGACCGCCGGCGTGGGCACGGGCCAGGACGACATCACCGAGGAATGGCGCGAGTGGTGAGGCTTAGCCGATCAATTTGAATAGCGCTTTGAATAGCGCTTTGAATAGCGCTTTGAATACGGCGCCGGCGCGAACCGCGCCGGCATGGCCGCACAGATCATCGTGTTTATCGCCCGACTTTCGTAGATTACAACTCACCTACTGCAGCCACCCTGCTTCGAGCGAATAACCGACGGCAACCCTCGGCTTCACCTCGGCAGACACTATCCTGGGTATTCAACACTGCAACCGCCGCCAGGCCGGGAACGAGCCCCTAGGGGTCTTCTACAAGATTAAGTTCGACTCGTTGGTTTTTCCTGTAGTCCTCATGCCCGCTTGCGATTGGACGATTGAACGAGTACTCCCTCAGCGCAATGATTCGCCAAGGGTCGATCCCGGAGTCCAATACCATCTTGTACACAAGACGCGCACGCCTCAAGGCGAGATCGCTGCACATATTCCACTCACATTCGTAATGATCCGTATGGCCTACGATCTCGAACTGAATTTGCGGGAAGCGCTTTAGTGACTCAATGGATTCCTCCAGAGCAGCAATATCCGCCTTATCTTGGACCGAGGTCTCGATACTTTCTCCCTTCATGGGATGACCCGACTTGAAAGATGCGCCACGAAGGTCGAACGAAGTGCAGTTAACGCTCGCAGAAAACACCAATAAACAGGCCGTCAGCAACCAGGCAGATCAGGCAGATCAGGCAGATCAGGCAGATAGTTTCATTGCACCCTCAATGTCGGCGTAGCGATGCGAACCGTAGCAGCTCCAGATCTTATGTTCTTATCCATTTGATCGCCCCAAGATGAGTCTGGCCAGCCACTTCATACAGATGATTGAACATCCCGATCAAAACAGCTCGCCTGTAACTCCCTAAGTTGGACAACGGCGCTCCTGTCATCACTCGCGAGCAGCCAATCAACGCACGCCGACTGCGCAGAAAGCTCGGCGCGCATCAGCCCCGACGAACGAATCCGATTTTCGAAACTCGGATCGGCCGGATCTAGTTCTTCACGTGCCTGGACCAAACCGTCCACGGTATCTATCGCCAATTCTGCGACCACTTCCGCCTTCTCTGAAGCAGGCTCATCTAGAGCCTCTAACGTAATCGACAGTGCGTTAGCTGCATCAAGCGCTGCCGAAGTGAATTCGGAGCTAAAATTCTCTGTATCAGGCGCTTGTCTATCGCAGGAAGAAATCAAATCGACTCGATTCTCAGGCAGTACGCCATCCTTTACCCATACCCAAACATGATCGAGGGCATTTTGAAGAACACCAGGATCGCCAAAGCCTGTCTCAGCGTAAAAGCGGTAGAAATTGGGAACCATGCGTTCGCAGCACGTCGCCATGAACGCGATAGTTTTCCATTCGGGTTGAGCGCGTAAAGCGCCCACACACATATCTGTGGCCATATTGATCTAGCGCACCCTTCAGGTAATTCGTCAACTAGAGCCAGCAACCATCGGCACCCAGAGCTTTACGACATCCCACGCATCTTGGGCACACACTTCAGGGCCAATCCCGTATCACGCGTACACAACCGAGTTAAACACCAAGACATCAATGCTTAGCCGAGAACTCTCCTCAGCCCACCACTCCAGCCCACCGACCAACCTGTGCATTCCAGCCCTTATTTACAGCCCTTTTCGCTACCGCCACCTGAAGAACGATGGCATTGCTTCTTCATCCCGATGGAAGCTCCAAAGCGCTTTATGAAATTCGGCTCGCGCAGGCCAACCGCGTATGCGTCGCCGCGGTCGGACGCCACTACTGGACCGTCAAACGAAATTAGCCGATAGAACTCGTCCAAGGGAAAAACCAACAACACAGCGTCCGGCTCGAAGACTATGTCACCACCAGGATGTCTATTGGCCGCCACCAAATATCGATTCGAAAGCAACAATGGCGCGTCCCCACAAGCTTTGACATCACGATTCTCAAGCTTCCCCTTCGCAACCTCAGTCACTCTAATCATGTAATAGGAGCGCCGGCCTTCATAGCCCGCGCAAGACCCGATCCCGGATCCAACCACCGCGCCAAAGAATATAAATTCCGATTTTGCGAAAACCTCCTCAAGGGGACGAACATCACCTCCTTCTTGAGCAAAACTATCACCAAAAAACATGAGCCAAAGAACAAAGAACGATATGATTCGCATGGCCAATCATCCGACTTGAACTGCCTGAAAAAACCGCCCACGGCATCTGCCACCAATTCCGAAACTATCCCACCGCCTAAAAGTAGGTTAATTCAGCAAATTTCCAGCCTGACTGAGCTTGCAAAGCACCTGCAACCATATGATCCGCCTTATTGCCGAGCCCTTTGCTACATCATTCGGAGGCATGCTAATCGACAGTCGGATTTATCTCTACGCGACGATTCCGCGACCGTCCTTCGTCCGTTTCGTTGTCGCCTATTGGCATGTTACTTCCATGACCGACAGGTGTTGTCAATGATGATGAAGAAACTCCCGCTGCAAGCAGCCAGTCATACACCATCTTTGCTCTGCGAGCGGATAGTTCTTGGCAATTTTCGCGGCACTCGATTCTATCGGTAAAGCCGAGCACCTCAAACCTCAGCTGAGGCGTACCTCTGATGGCTTCAACGTTTAATTGGAGCGCTCGCTTATAAAACCCCTCAGGCTCAGCCAACGCCGCCTCAATGCTTTCGTTATTCGTTGGATGCCCGGACTTCATGCGCACAGGGACTATCTCTATCCCGGAGGCCAATGCAACTCTATTTTCGTCATACTCGCCTCCAGCCCCCTTGCATGCGGAACAAAAAACGAAAAACAAGAGCAGATGGGCAACCACCACTCCATGTGGTGGAGGCCTAACATTATTAGCCATTTCAAATGAACCTTTAGGGATCTATTGGCATAGCATCTAATTGAACACGACGATTAATCTGCCTGCCGTCCTCAGTTGAACCATCTCCAATCGGCCAGTCAGCCCCCCTGACGCTGGTCCTTTCAACTTGGACGGGGGTACTCCTTGTTCAACAAGCCAATCGTAAACGTACGTTGCCCGTCGCATGGACAATTCCAAACAAGCAGCTTGAACACACTCTTTCCCATCAACAAACCCTATGACTTCGGCGCCGAGCCCCCGCGTTTCTTTCAAGGCATCAGAATTTTCTTTCAAAAGCCTGATCTGCTCCGAACTTGGCTCCCTTAAGACATCGACAATCAAGTCATCCACCAATGGACGGCCGACCTTAAATTCGACCCTGTTGAATTCAAAAGAAGTGGCGCGAACATTTCCTAGCCCAGACCCAGCTTCTTTTACCTGCGTTGTACAACAGGCCAAAAACATCGGAACAGCCATCGCAATCTGGCGACGCATATCAGCCCCCACAAAAAAGCTTTTGCCGTACTTACACAGGCGCAGTCAGTCGACGCTGACATTTATCTCCACGCGCCGATTTTTCTCCCGCCCCTCATCCGTACCGTTGTCTGCGATTGGCATCTCGCTGCCATGACCGACAGGAGGCTTTAGTGATGCAGGCGCCACACCGTTAGAAATCAGCCAATCGTATACCAGCCTCGCCCTTCGAATAGATAGATCTCGACATTGGCTATCGATGCACTCCATATCATCCGTGAAGCCAAGCACCTCAAACCTCACGTGCGAGTGGTTTTTTATTATCTTCGCGTCTCGCTTCAGCGCATTTAAGAAGTACTCCTTCGGATCTCCCAATATTGACTCGAGACTTTCCCTGCCTTTGGGATGACCGGACTTGATCTCGACAGCGGTCATCTCCAAACCGGAATGCAGGGGCACTACTTCTGCTCGGCCAATTTCACTCGAAGACGAACAAGACACGAACAATGACGAGATCGAAAGAATTAACCAATTTGCGCGCCACGTGGAATTCCTCATCATCACTTGCAACTCCCTTCCCTGCTCGATACACAGGATGTATTGACAGAACCTTCTGCCTGCCGCTCAATATTCTCCTTACTTATCATACCCTTCCAAAAAATCCAGCCATCACTTGAAGACTCAGAGAAATTAGCCGATTTTTGAAAATAAGCCTGGGCACTATAGCCAGCAACCTCTTCCTGTTTACGTTCTGCCCGTGTTGCAACTGGTCTTCCGCGAGCCCGATCATTCGCACCGTGCTCCCCCTCGTGAGCAGCAGCCCGACCCAAAACGTTCAACGTATCGTTTTCAGTTTTTTTCGTAGCTTGCATGATATCAAGCGTAATATGCGCCCCCCCATCTGCGCGGAAAGCAGCAGTTCCGCCGGGGCCCTTTAACGCACCAAATGAAACACTTACTTTATTGTCCTCCCCTGGCTTTCCGTAAAAGCCCGCGATTCTGGCCATGACACTTCGTTCACTCGAAGTAAGCCGGGGATTACTCGCAGCCGAAGCAATGCGCTCGAGGGCTTTTTCGAGGCTTGTACAATGAGACTTACTCCCTGAACACACATATCGTCCATCAGGATCGATAAAGCGGTAAGGATTGTTGTTCGCATACCAGTAGCGATTGAAGTTGCCACCCGTTTTCGAGTTTGCTGCAACAGGATCGACGGACAGGAAACGCCCTACTTCCGAGTCGTAGTAGCGCTGTTGCATGTAGGCCAAACCAGTCGCGGCATCACTGACATGACCGGTATATCCGGGACCATCGGATACCGGACGATTCAAGAGTCGACCATACGGCTCATACTCGCTGCGCTCAACAACATTCTGATTGACGTCCGTCACGGCCACCGGGCTGCCGAGCGCATCCGTATGGATGTATTCGACGACGGTCTCCGCTTGCGCCCCAAGCGAGGCGAAGCTCAGCAGAGCCGCCGCGACGAGGTTCGAGATCCATTTCATGTCATCGCCTCCGTTCAGTCCATCGCTTCGGTTCGGCGCGTCGCCGGGTACGGCGGACTCGACCAGGCCGAGCAGCCACCGGAGCCGCAGGCGCGGACGGCGTAGTTGTAGGCGCAGTACTGGCCGCTGGAACTGGACTGGATCTGTGTGGCCGCGCCGCTGTACAGCACCGCACCGCTGTCGGTGGACTGGAGTTGATAGCTGGTCGCCTTGGCCACCGCTCCCCAACGGATCGTGCAGGTATCCATCACGATCTTGCCGCGCAGCGTATTGCGCAGCCAATCCGCCAAGTTGATCGCCGGCGTGCCCGGCGGATGGTCGATGCTGATGAATCCGGGCTGGGAGTACGGGCCGCAGCCGGCGGCGTTGCATCCGCGCACGCGATAGCCGCGGGTGCCATCCGGCCGCCCCCAGATCGTCGCGCCGCCGGTGTTCTCTTGATAGATCAGGGTCCAAGCGCCACCGCCAGCGCTCTCTTCGAGCTGGTAGGTCGTTGCCGTGTCGACACCGTTCCAACCGACCCAGAAGGTGCCGTTGTTGCTGCTGGCCGGGACACTGATCCCCGGTGCGGCCGTCGGCGGGCCTATGACATAGACGTTGGCGTCGCCGGACGTGGGGCCGCAGCCGGCGGCATTGCAGGCACGCACTCGGTAGGAATAGGTGCCGGTGGAACCACCATAGATAGTCCGACTGGTCGCCGCGCCGTCCTGGATCAGCGCCCACCCTTGCCCCAGCGCGTTTTGTTCCAACTGATAGCTGCCCGCACTCGCGACGCTGCTCCAGCTCACGGTGAAGCTGCCCTGATCACTTTGCGCCGGCGCTGAGACGGAGGGCGCCGTGGCGGGTGGATAGATGACCTGGACTGTACCCTCGGCCGAGTAAGGCCCGCACCCGGTGGGGTTGCAGCTTTCGCGCGATAGCGGTAGCTGTCCGCCGCCTTGCCGGCGAACGCCTTGGACAGCCCGGTACCGCTGTATGCGGTCGTCCATGACGCCCCGTCCGCGCTTTCTTCCAGCACGTAATCGGTGGCCCCTCCGACGCTGCTCCAACCCACGCTGTACTGGCCGTTGAGAGCAGTACCCGGCGCGGACAAGGACGGCGCCGAAGACGGTGGACGCTGCAGCACGACGGTCGCGACCGCGCTCCAACCACCGCAACCCACCGCGTTGCAGGCCCGCACCCGATAACCGTAGCTGCCGTCGGCTCGCCCGGACAGCGTCCGGCTGCGCTCCGCGCCGCTGTAGATCCCTTGCCAGGACCCGCCATTGGCTTGCTCTTGAAGCTCGTAACTGCCCTGGGCCGTGGTCAGGCTCCAGCTCACCTCGAAACTGCTCTGCGCGACGAAACTCGGCGCCGTCAACACAGGCACGTCGGGTGCGACCGGGGTGCTGGCACGAGCGACCAGGCTGCCGTTGAGCTGGATATAGGCGATGTCCTTTTCTTTGCGGAAATCGCGCTGATAACGCAGCACGCCATCCTGGCCGTACATCGAAACGATGCCGCCAAAGGTGGGACTGGTCGCCAATACCCGCCTGCCATGGCCGTCGTAACGATAGGTCTCGGCGCCGACGGCTTCGCGCAAACGATTGCCGAAATCGAACTTGAACTGTTGGCCGTTCTTGTTATCCAGATTGCCTTGAACGTCGTAACCCAGCCCGATCACCGATTGACCGGTACCGGTCAGCTGGACGTTGGTCAGGCGATTGGAGCCATCGTAGTAGTAGGTATGACTGCGCCCCGCGACGTCGACCGTGCGCAGGTTGTCCAATACGTCGTATCCATAGCTGGCCGAGCCGAACATGGCCGAGCTCGCGGCAGTCAGCCGATCCACGCCATCGTAGGTCATGCTGCGGTTGCCTCGGGCACCCGGCAAACCGTCGCTGACAGCCGCCACATTGCCGTTGGCGTCGTAGTCGTAGCTGTCGTCATGGACGGCAGCGTTGCCGGCGTCGCGACTGCGCTCGGCCAGGCCGCGCAGGTTCTGCTCCAAGGTGTGGACGATGCCATTACCGTAGGTGAACCTGGACATGCCTCCATTGGCGAAGTAGGCCACGCCCGTCGCATAAGCACCCGCCTGTCGCGGCTGCCCTAATGCATTCACGGCATAGGCAACCGCCTGCCCATTGGGATAGGTGTGCGAGTCGAGATGACCTTCGTTGCTGTACGCCACGCCGATGGCCCAATCGATGCCATCGAACTGCAGGCGCTCGCGGGTCAAGAAGCGGCGCTTGTTGTATTCGTAGCTATTGGTGACCGAAGCCGCGCCGCTGGTGTTGTTGGTGACGATCTGCTTCACCTGGCCATCCGGGTAATAGTCCCACCACTGATTGCCGCGGCCGTCCGGGAATGCGAGCGTCTTGACCCGGTTGCGGCTGTCGTAGCTGCGAGTGACGGCCCGGCCGGAGGCCAGCGCCTCGTCGCGGTTGCAATTGTTCGCCGCAGGCGCCGCCACGCCGGACGCCGACCACGCCACATTGTTGGCGGCGTCGTAATCCACGACGGTGGCGCCGGTTTCCGGCTCGATCGATTTGCACAGGCGCTTGCGGTCGTCGTACACGTACTGGCGCACCGCCTGCACGCTTCCGTCCGAGTTTCTCCGTTTGATGCTCTCGATCGCGCCGAACAGATCGCGATGAAGTTCAGTGGCGATCCCCTCGCCTTGCACGACACCAACTGGCAGGTCGTAGGCAGGCTGGTCGTATGCCTGGAACAGCGTGACGGTCTGTTGCTGGCGCGGATTGGTCGTTCGCGTCATCAACTGGGCCAAGTACTCGGTGCGCGTCGTCAGTTGACCGAGCTCGCTGTCCTGCTTGATCGATACGACGCGCCCGAGGGCGTCGTACTCGGTGTGCGTACCCTGTGCAGGCCCGGTCCCCCAGTCCAGCCCCGGATAACTCGAAAAGGTCGGCCGCCCCTTCTCGTCGTAGCGCGCTGCGGTCATGCGTATGGTGCCGAACAGATCGGCGCCGTCCCATTCATGGGTCAGTACCGGCCGCCATAACGCATCGAGAAAGACGTTCTTCGCCCGATTTCCGGTAACGGTGCTCTGCATCCAATGCCCGGGCGGCAGGCCGTATTCGGCCATATCCCGGCGCGACAAGGTGATGTTAGTGGGGTACCAAGCGTTCGAGTCCGCACCTGGGTAGTTGATCGATGCCAGCCGCCCCACTGGGTCGTAAGAGTAGGCGGTAGTGAACGCGTTTTCGTCGGTGACCGAACTGATCCAGCCGTTATCGTCCACCACCGCGGACTCACCGGTCTGGTTGGGATATTGGATCGATTGCGGCAGTCCCCGCTTCCAGCCGTTCAAAGAGACCGCATTGTTGCGCCCGTCCCTGACCTCGGCCAGCGTTCCATCCGCATGATAGGCATAGCTTTCGACCAGGCGGCCGAAGGTCAGTCTTTGAATCGCTTGAGCGTTATCGTTGTAGCGCGTCTCCGACATCACCCAGCCGGTATCGGCGTTGGTCTCGCTCTTGACTTGGCCGAGCACCCATAGCGCCAGGTCATCGTGATACGCCGTCGTATCGGTGCGGCTGCGATCGCTCGATGTGCCGGACGCCCACTTGCTCACACTGAGAGGACGGACCAATGCATCGAAGCTGTTGAAGCTGCGGTTGAAGGTGGCGCCGTCCTGCGTGGTTACCACCGACTTCAACGGCCGATTGGCATTGGGAAGCCGGTCGGAATATTCATCCCCGTTCGAACCCATCCAATCGGGAAACGGCTGATTCGCCGCTTCCGCGTCGGAAAGGTAGTTGTTCTGGACGACCTTGTAGATCACCCCGGCTTTACGGGTGACGACGCTGAACAGCAGCCCTTCGTTGATATCCCGGTCGCGGCCGAAGGTATGCACGTTCTGCGTACCATCCGGCTCGGTCACCGTCACTGTCTTGTAGTTCGGTGCCGGCGGTGCGTACTTGGCGTTCCAATCCGGCCCGATGTCCCAACGCGACTCGTCCTGGGTCTCGTAGCCCTCGCCCAACCCGTCGTAGGAATAGGTATAAACCTGCTCGGCGACACCGGGGCCGGAAATATGTTTCTCGATTAGCGACCAGGTGTCGTGATGAGTGGAGTAGCGGTTGCGCTGACTGTTTCCTTCGTCGCTTCCGGTCTCGCAAAGGTAAGGCACACTGGTTCGGCCGTGCCGCATGCCTTTGAAAATGTATTCCGCTACGGCGCCCGACGGATGAGTGATCCTGGCTCGTGAAGTCGTATCCTTCAAGATCGAACCGGGCGAGCACGGAACGTTCTTCTTCGGGTAGGTCTGGTTGGTCTCCGGGTTCAACAGGTACTCGGCCACGTCCAGGCGGTGCGTATTGAACTGCGCCGGTCCGTCGTACTTCCATTCGGTCCCATCCGGGTTCTGGACGTTGCCGCCATAGCCATAAGGATAGGTGAACGTCCAACGCCGGCCGTTCACGGTCGCGGTGAGGATATTGGTCTGAAAGTTTCCGGTGAATAGATACGGCGCCGAGTCCGTATAGGTCATGCTGATCTCGCGACCGTCGCTGGCATAGATACGCTTGGGATGATCTAGCTCCCATTCGTACTTGACCCAATTTCCAAAACGGTCTTCGATCTTGCTGACGTAGAGCTTGAGCTTGTAGCGATGCAGTAGGGCGTTGGGGACGTTGTAGCCCCAGGGATGGGTGATCGACGAGTAACGGCGGTAGACCAGCCAATCGAAGGTGTATTTCGTGCCGTCCGGCGCATAGCCGATCAGTCCCTTGCCGGGACCGTTCTGTACGCTGGGCAATTCGGAGAAGAACCAACCGTCCTTGGTGGCGTAGGTGTAGTTGATCGAGTTCACCGGTTTGACGCGCTTCGGGTCCGCCGGGATGCTCAGCAAGTCCCCACCGCCGCCGCCATCGATGGTGAGCCGGTTACCGCTCCAGAACATCGAGCGGTCGAACTCGACATAGCCGTTGTTGACGTTCGCGGGTACCGGCACCCAGCCATTCTGCTGAGAGCTCTTGCTCTCGTGGACAGCGCCGACATAAGGGATGTCGAGGTCCCAATTGCCATTGAGCTGCCCCTGGGTGATGTCGTGCGGGTCGTGGAAAATACCCAGCGCCACGCGCAACCCGCTGTTTCCGGGCAAAGCGACCAGATCGTGGCTGAAGCGGACAGTGCCGTTGAACAGGCTTACTTTGTCGCCGAACGCTTCGTCGCCCAGCGGCGACACGTTCTCGGTGGAACGAACCCGCTTGGCGTATTCGTTAGGCCAATCGGTCCCCTGGGCCCGTACCGAACCGAGCGTCAACGCCAGTGCGAAAAACGCCGTCCAGACCAAGGCGCGCCGCAACCAGTGATTGCGATCGGTAGTTCCGTTTGCAGTTTTCATGGTTCATCCGTGCCAGTCAGCCGTTGCAGCTGAAACCTTCGATGCGGGCAACCTTGTCCGCTTCCCGTCGCAATCTTTCTTCGTATGAAATGTGCTTTGCAAGCGTTCGAAGTACCGCAGGAAACGGAGGATGAATTCGTTGAACATGAATGTGCAGATGACACATCTATCGACGCCCAACCGTCGGCAGTCGATAGCTGTCGAAGGCGAGAAAACAGAAGCGGCCGATCGATAATCATCGATCGATGCGCGACCACATCGCAGGCACCCTCGCCGCCACGCAGGCACAAAAAAACCGGGCCCGCGAACGGGCCCGGTCTGGATGACGCTTCAGCCTGCGATCGTTACGGAGTGACGGTCAAGGCCACGCGCAACGCCACCTTCGGCCGCACCGGATCGTCGCTGGCCACGCAGACATAACCCACGTGTCCGCCCGGCGCGAGGCCGGCGGTGTTGATGCGCACGCGATTGGCGATCGTGCCGTGTCCCGGCACGGTGCCGAAGGCGCGCGTCGGCGCACCGATCCACGGCGCACCGCAAGCGCTCAGGCCCTGGATGTCGTAGGCCAGCCCGGCGAAACCGGCACCGGCCAACCAGGTGCCGACACCGCCCGCGTCCGGCGCGATGGTGCGGAACTGGTTGTCGCCGCTGTTGGAGGCGAACCACACCCAACGGTTGGCGAAGCTGGTACGCGCATTCACCACCAGCCAGTAGCGGCCCGGAGCGAGTTCGACGTTCTGCCCGGCGGCGGCCAGGTCCAGCGCGATGTTGGCGCCGTCCAGGGTCACGCCCGCGCCGTTCGGCGCGGAGGTGTAGCTCCACACCGCATTGCCGGCCAACGGGTTGCTGCTGGGATTACCGCCGTTGTCGGCATACACGCTCCAACTGATGTTGGTTGCCGTGCTCGCCAGGGACGCACCGCTGGACACGAAGCCTTCCGAGAACAGCTTGGACAGGCGCGTGGTGTCGGTCAGGGTGAAGTCGTCGCTGGAGAACTGCGCCGGCAACCCGCCGGCCGACGCCGGATCGGTGTAGATCGTGCTGCGGAAGCCGCTGGCGACGCCTTCGCTGCTGGCGCTGACGACCGTGCGCGATGCCGAACCGGTGTTGTCGACCTGGAACTCCAACGGCGAGCCGCTGGTGTTGCCGATGCTGAAGTCGGCGAAGCCGCGGCTGCCTGCCCTCAGGCTCAGCGACACTTGCTCCGGGCTCAGCGCGATCGCCGGCGGCTGCACCGCGACCGCGATCGGCAGATGCAGATCTGGCGATGCGCGGGTCAACAGCGGTTTGAGGTCGAGCTGACCGAAGTGCCAGCTTCCGTCCTTGGCGAAGCCCGTGCTCAGCACGATCACGTGCACCGTCGTGCTCTGGCCGGGCGCCGACAGGAACACCGGCGGGAAGGCGATGCCGTCGAGCCCCTTGACCTGCGCCAACCACAACTCAGGCTTGCCCTGGGCGTGGCGGAAGGTGCGCTTGAACGTGCACGAGCCGTAGCACTCGCGCTTGTCCAGGCTGGCCAGGTTGAGCTTGGAAACGTCGCCGCCGGTGGCCGGATCGGCCGCCAGGAAGTTCGCCGTCGTCTCGTTGAGCACCAGCCCCGAGCGCAAGGCGCGATCGACCTGGATGCGGCCCGCGCCCATCGCGAAGGCATCGGCCGGCGTGACTTCGTCTTCTTTGAAGACCTCCTGCTTGGCGGTCATCATCAGGGCCGACTTGATCTCGTGCGAGGTCCAATCGGGCTTGGCCTGGCGCAGCAGCGCGGCGGCGCCGGCCTGATGCGGCGACGCCATCGAGGTACCGCTGAGCAGGCCGACGATGTTCTCGCTGCCGGTCAGGGTGGTGCCGGAAATCACCGCGAGCACGTTGACGCCGGGCGCGGTCACGTCGGGCTTGATCAGGTCCAGGCCGTCGGTCGGACCGCGCGAGCTGAAACCTGCGAGCACATCGGGCGTGTTCGGAATCGGCGTCGGCGGGAAGTTGATCCCACCGGTCGTGGTATTGCCGTTGCCGGTGGCGAAATTGCGCAAGGCATCGCTGTCGGTCTGCGCGGCGAGGAAGGTCGGGATCGTCGTGCCCGGGACGCTCGGCGAGGTGACGCCCGGCTGGTTGTTGGCGATCACCACCGCGACCGCACCCGCGGCGGCGGCATTGTTGACCTTGATGCTGAAGTTGCAGGTGCCGCGACGCACCACCGCGACCGCATTTTGGAAGGTGGCGGCGGGGAACGCGGCGCAACCGTCGGCGGCGGTGTCGATGCCGGCGCTGACGCGGACCGGCGTGGTCGGCGGCAACGACGTGGTGAACGCCGCGCCGGACGAGCCTTCGGTCAATACCACCGCTTGCAACGCCGGCGGCACGGTGCCGGGACCTGTCACCTGCAACAGATAGGCGAAGGTGCCGCGGCCGTGCTGGGAAGCGGCGGTCGTCGAGGTCCACGGTTCCTGGTGGCCCATGGTGCTCGGGCCCGGGCCGCTGTTGCCGGCGGCAGCGGCGATGTAGATGCCGGCATCGGCCGCATTGAGGAAGGCCAGCGAAACCGACTCGCCCCACGGCGATGCGCCGCCGCCGATGGAGTAGTTGATGACGTCGACGCCGTCGGCGATCGCCTGGTCGACCGCGGCCACCGCCGAGGTGTTCGGGCATTGGCCTTGGTTGGTCGCGATGATCGTGTAGCAGATGTCGTAGGCGATGATGTTGGCGTGCGGGGCGACACCGGAAATGCGGATGTTGCGGCCCTTGTAATTCGCGGTCCAGGCGTTGCCGGCCGCGGTCGATGCGGTGTGGCTGCCGTGGCTGTTGGTGTCGCCGAAACCGGGCTCTTCGCGCAGGCCCGGGACGCCGCAGGTGTTGCCGGGCGGTCCGCAGACGAAGTCGTAGCCGCCGATCAACTTGTCGTTGCAGCGGCCTTCGTCGACGCCGCCGGGGGCGCAGGAACCGAGGTAGTTGCCGCTGCCGTTGGGATTGATGTGCTGATAGCCGGTGTCGTCGACCGCGGCGAACGCCGGGCTGCCGAAGTTGATGCCGGTGTCGAGCACGCCGACCAACACGCCTTCGCCGCGGAACTGGGTCGGGCTGGCGTTCCACAAGGCGGGCGCGCCGATCAGCTGCGGGCCGACGTCGGTCGCCAGCGGATACTCGCGATATTCCTCGACCAGTTCGACCCCGGGCAGCTTGGCGATGCGCGCGGCTTCGTTCTGGGTCATGCGGGTGACCACGCCGTTGACGGCGTGATGCATGCGGCGCTCGATCGCGAGCGGACGGCCGATCAGCGAACTGATGCCGCGCTCGTGATCGCGCTGCACGGTATCGAGATGGCGTACGTAGCTGCGCGCTTGTGCGCTGTGCACGTCGATGCGATTGCTGCCGCCGCTCGCGCTCTTGGCGGCAGCGCTGTTCGCGTTCTGCGCGCCGGCCAGGCGTTGCGGTGCGGGCAGGCCCGCGACTTCGCCGTGGTAGGTGCTGAGCGGTGCTTCCTTGTACAGCACGATGTAACGGCTGGTCTGGGTTTCCAGGCCGTTATGGACACGATTCGGCGATGGTGCGCCGCCGATCGCGCCGGCATCGGCCGGGCTGTCGTTGGAGAGGCCGCGGATCGCGGCCCCCGCGAGCGCCGCCAGCCCGACCAGGCTGATGGCGATCGTCAATCGGTTCAGTGCAGTTGGCATGAGAGATCTCCTCGTCCGTTCGCGAAGAAACCGCCCCACGCCTGCCCCCTCAGGCATGTCGCGGTTCGAATTCAGGAAGGTAAAGATCGTCGGCGACGAACAGCGGCCCTGCTCCGTGCCCGCAGCCCCCCAGCGCCCTTCCAAGCGCCGGAACTACCGCAAACGCAACGAGGCGTTGCCTCCCCTCCCAAGCCAGCAGCCTGCTGGAGCCTCGAACGTTGCGGCGTGATGAGTAACACATTTTCGATGCGCCTACAGATGCTTTTTCGGTATGTTGCAGTGCTGAAACCTCAGTTCCCGGGCAGGGCCGGGCGTGCGGCCGGTACCGGCCAACGATGGCGGCGAAGCCGAACGAACCTGTCGCCCTCGGCGAGGCCTGCCGCAAACGACGATGGCGCCCCGTGGGCGCCATCGTTTTGTTGCATCGCGGCAGAATCGCGGCGTTCACCTTGCATCGCAGCACGAGCGGCGGTAAGACGCGCTGCGGTGCGGCCTCAGGGCGTCACGGTCAACTCTACGCGCAAGGCCGAGTTGGGGCGCTCGGGATCGTCGCTGGAGACGCAGACATAACCGACGTAATGCCCTGGGGCGAGACCGTTGCTGACGACGGTGACGTCATGGTCGTCGCCATTGCCGATCCCGACTTGGCCGCTGCCCAGGTTGGTGAGGATCCAACTCGCTCCGCAGGCATGCTGCGTCTCGACGCGCCAGGCCAGTCCGGTCCCGCCGGGCCCGGGCAAGCCATTTCTCCAGCTGTAGACACCGAGACGCATGGTGCGATAGCCGTTGCTGCCGGCCGAGTTCGATTGCTGCCAGATCCATTGCGTGGCCTGCGCCGTGCGCACGTAAGGCACCAACCAGTAGCGTCCAGGCGCGAGCTCGAGGGTTTGATTGGCCGCGGCGAGATCCAAGCCGATATCGCCTCCCTTGAGACGCAGACCCGGCGCGGTCATCGAAGCGGTGGAGAAATTCCAGACCGCCGGTGGATTGCCGACCGTCATCGGGTGTCCGGATGGGTTGCCGTTGAAATCCGGATACACGCTCCACCCCAACATCATGGCCACGCTCGCCACGGGCGAGCCGCCGCTATTCGCGCCTCGCACCAGCACTTTGCCGATGCGCGTGGTTTCGGTGAGGGTGAAATCCTCGGCGGCGAAGGCCGCCGGCGGATTGAGGTTGGGATCGGTGAAGATCGTGCTCATGTCTCCATACGCGATGGGCGAGGCGCTGGTATCCACCAGCGTACGCAGTGCGGTGCCACCGAGCTGGAACTGATACAGCAACGACGAGCCGCCCCGATTTTCGACACGGAACGGCACCGTCGCGTTGCTGCCCGCGGCCACGCTCAACGACACCTGCGCCGGATTGAACGCGATCGCCGGCGGCGGCACCGCGATCGCGATCGGCAAACGCAGAACGGCCTGGGTACTGCCGCTGCCGGAGCTCAGTTCCAAACGGCCGTGGCGCCACGAGTTGTCTTTCGGCACGCCGCTGCTGTCGATGGTGACGAGCACCGTCTGGCTCGCGCCCGGCGCCAGCGTGAACTGGGTCGGCGCGATCGAGCCGGGAAAACCGTGCAGAACCAGGTCCCAGGTTTGCGCGTCCGCTGAGGTGTTGCGGAAAACCCGGGTGAAGCTGCAACTGTCGGGGCACTTCGCCTGCGCCAGGCTCGCCAGGTTCAAGTTCGCCGGGTCGCCGCCGTTGGCCGGGTTGGCCGCGCGGAAGTTCGCCGCGGTTTCGTCGAGCACCAGGCCGGCGCTCCAGGCCTGATCGACACGAATGCGGCCGGCACCGATCGCATGCGCATTGCCGACCGTGTACTCGTCGGCCAGAAACACCTCGGGCTTGGCGGTCATCATCAACGCCGACTTGACCTCGGCCGCGCTCCATTGCGGCCGTGCCTGACGCAGCAACGCCGCCGAGCCGGCATTGTGCGCGGCCGCGATCGAAGTGCCGTTCGCCAACGCGACCGCCGACTCGCTGCCGCTGATCGCCGTACCCGATGTCGCCGCCAGCACCAGCACGCCGGGTGCGGTCAGGTCGGGCTTGAGCACGGAGAAACGGCCCGCCGGCCCACGGCCGCTGCTGCCCGCCAACACGTCGGGCGTGTTCGGGATCGGCGTTGCCGGATAGCCGATGCCCGCGGTCGCCGACGCCTGGCTCATGGCGAAATCGCGCAACTGCGTGCCATCGGCGGCGGAAACGTGGAAGGCCGGGATGGTCGTACCCGGATAGGTCGGCGCGAACGTGCCCGGCACGTTGTTGGCCATCACCACCGCGACCGCACCGGCGGCAGCGGCGTTGTTGACCTTGATCGAGAAGGTGCAGGTGCCACGGCGCATGACCGCAATCGCGCCCTGGAACGTCCCGCTTGGGAATGCACTGCAACCATCGGAGCCGGTGTTGATGCCCGGACTCGCGCGCAACGGCGTGCTCGTGCTTATCGCCGCAGTCAGCGGTACGCCGGTACTGCTTTCGCCCAGGACGATCGTCTGCAATGCCGCCGGCACCGGTGCGGGACCGGTGACCTGCAACAAGGAAGCGAACTCGCCGCGCCCATGCTGCGCGGCCGCGGTCGTCGCGACCCAGGGTTCGATATGCTCGACCTTGCCCGCCTCCGCGCCCAGGTTGCCTGCCGGCACGGCCACATAGATGCCGGCTTCGGTGGCGTTGAGCAAAGCCAGGGACACCGCTTCGCCCCAAGGTTCGAGACCGCCGGTGATCGACAGGTTGAGCACGTCGACGATACCGTCGGCCACGGCCTGGTCGACCGCCGCGACGACCGACACTGCCGGGCAATAACCCTGCCCGGTCGAGACCACGCTGTAACAGGCGTCGTAAGCGATCAGATTGGCGTGCGGAGCCACACCGGAGATGGCGACGTCGCGGCCCTTGTACTGGACCGTGCGCGCATTGCCGGCGGCCACCGACGCCACCTGCGTGCCGTGGCCTTGGCTATCGCCGAAACCGGGTTCTTCGCGCACCGTCGAGATGCCGCAAAAATTGCCCGGCGCACCGCACACGAAATCGTATCCGCCGATCAGCTTGTCGTTGCAGCGCCCTTGGTCGACGCCGCCGGGAGCGCAGGAACCGAGATAATTTCCGCTGCCGAGCGGATTGACGTGTTGATGATTCGCCTCATCCACGCCGGCGAACGACGGGCTGCCGAAATTGATGCCGGAGTCGATCACGCCGATCACCACGTCATCGCCCCGGAACGAAGTCGGGACGGCATTCCACAACGCCGGTGCGCCGAGCAACGCCGGCCCCGTGTCGCCGGCCTGGGCGTACTCGCGATACGGCTCGACCAACAAGACTTCGGGGCGTTCCGCGACACGCGCAGCCTCGGCCGCGCTCAAGCGCAGTACCGCGCCATTGAGCGCGTGGCGCAGACGCCGCTCGACGTGCAGGCGGCGTCCGAGCGCGCGGCCGATCTCGGCTTCGTGCCGCGCCTGCAGGCGCTCGAGGTAATCCAGATAGACGCGTGCGCGATTGCTGTGCACGTCCAACCGTCCGCGGCCGGCATGGCCGGCCCGCTGTCGCGCCGCTGCCGGCAAATGGTCCGATTCGCCGCGATAGGCGCTCAGCGGCGCCTCGCGATAAACCACGACGTAGCGCACGGCATCGCTGCCGCTGCCCGTACTCAAGCTCGGCGGCGGAGCGCCGCCGACCGACCCCGAATTTCCTGCCTCTTCGCGCGACACCTTCATGGCCGCGAAAGCGAGCGCTGTCACCGCCGCCGCGGCTACCGCCACGGCGATCGAAATCTGCTTCGACATCCTGTTGTCTCCCCGGGTGATTGGACGATACGAGCGCACCGCCCGGCCGCGATGTTCGCATTGCACCGCGCGGATGTCCGCTGCGGCCGCGCGCATTGCGGTGGCTTGCAAAAGCACAACCAAGCTGCGCCCGGCCGATCGCCGAAGCTGCGACGCCGTGGCCCGTCCGGGAGGCTGGGCGCCGGCAAAAAAAAGCGGCGCCCTCACGAGCGCCGCCCTTTACTTGTCGCCTTCGGAAATCGCGCTTCAACGCTGGAACATCGACGGCCCCGGCTTACACGACAACCATGCGAACCGCCTTACCAGCCGAAGCCCACACCCACGCCCGCGGAGCTCTCCGAATCGCTGAACGCACCACCGACGGTCACCGTGGCGCGGTCGCTGATCGCGCGCTGATAGCCGATCGACAAGGCCTGCTCGCCGCCCTGGAAACCGGCGCCGACCGCGATGCGATTCTGGGTGCGCAGGCCGGCGGCGCTGGCCGACATCTGCACCATCGCCGAGGTCATCGCCCCCATCTTGTCGATGCGTTCGTCCTGCTTGTTGAAACGCCAGTTCATGTCGTCGCGCAGTTCGTTGATCGCCGCGGTCGGCGCCGCCAGCATCTGGTTCATGCGTGCATCGGTGTAGGTGTTGGCGCTGCGCAAAGTCTGCGCGTCGCCGGCCTGGACCTGGGCGACGTTGGCCGCATCGGTCGGCGCGGTGCCGGTGGCGACGTTGGACACGCGGGTGCCGCCACCGCCCTGCAAGGTCACCTGGGCCTTCGAAGCGTCGTCATAGGTCACCGACGAAGCCACGCCGGCGCCGACCCGCGTGTACAGATCGGTCAGCCGGCCGTCGACCGCGGAGAACGCCGCGCCGACATCGTTGTAGTTGCCGCCCTGGATCACGTAGGTCGGCGGCGTGAACACGCCGCCAGCGAAACTCGCACCGCCGCCGAACGCACCGCTCAGGGTGTTGAGCTGCGACAGGTTCACCGCATCGGTGTCCTGGGTCGCGGCGGCGACGTTGACCAGTTGCCGCTCGCTGCCGGCCGCACCGAAGGACACGCTGTTGGCGCGGTCGGCGATGGAATCGCTGCCCAGCGCGACCGAACCGGCGGCCGATGCCGAGCTGTTGGCGCCCACCGCGGTGGTGTTGTCTGCGCTGGCCGAACTGCCGGCGCCGTTGGCGGTGGCGAAACGTCCGCCGGCCGTGCTGGCCGAGCCGCTCGCGGTGGAAAATTCGCCAGCCGCGGTGGCGCTGTCGCCGATCGCGCTGCTGTTGGCGGCCGAAGCGGTCGCGCCGGTGCCCACTGCAGTGCTTTGGTCGCCCGCGGCCGTGGTGCCCGCACCGATCGCGACGGCGCCGACCGCGCTGGCGGTGGCACCGGCGCCGGTGGCCACGGCGAAGTCGCCGTCGGCGCTGGCGCCCTGACCGCAAGCGATGGCGCTGCCGCCGGCGGCGGTGGCGCCGCCGGTGGTGGTACCGCCGAAGCCGTCGTCGAGCACGCAGGGCTCGCCGGCCCAGACGGTGGTGCAGGCCAGCGACAGAGCGGCGGCGAGTAGAGTCTTGTGCGAAATGTTCAAACTGTCCCCCAGTAGGATGTCGTGCGCCGCCGCGGATCCGTGCATCGGCGCGGCGGCGGAAAGAAGCATCGACGCGGACCGCGCAGGCGGCCGCGCCCGGTTTTGAGGTGCCGGACCGAGTGCGGGTCCGGCACCCGGAGCGTTACGGCGAGGGCGTGACCGTCAGGGCAACCCGCAGCGCCGCCTTGGGACGCAGCGGATCGTTGCTGGCCACGCAGACATAGCCGGAGTAGCTGCCAGGTACGAGGCCTGCGGCGCTGATCTGCACTTGCGTGTCGACGTTGGCGCCGACCGCGAGGCGACCGAACGCGCGCGACGGTGCACCGATCCAGGTGGCGCCGCAGTCGTTGGCACCCTGCAGCTGATAGGCCATGCCGGGCGCACCGGCCGTGGCCGTCCAATCACCGCTACCGTCGGGGTTGATGATCGCGCTACGGTAGATGTTGTCGCCGCTGGTGCCGTTGAACCAGAACCAACTGGTCGCCAAAGGCGCGCGCACCGACACCACCAACCAGTAGCGGCCAGCCGGCAGATCGACGTTCTGGCCGGCGGTGGCGAGGTTGAGGTTGATGGTGGCGAAGCCCGAGGTCGACACGCCGGCGCCGGTCGCCGTGGAGGTGTAACTCCACACTGCCAACTGCGGCGTCGATTCCGGATTGCCTTCGGGGTTGCCGTTGACGTCGCGGAAGATCGACCAGTTGATGTTGGTCGAAGTCGCCAGGGAGCCGCCGTTGACGAAACCATCGGCGACGATCCGGGTGATACCGGTCGCATCGCTGAGAGTGAAGTCGTCCGACGACAGCTGCGCGCGCGCGCCGACCGTGGCCGCGTCGGTAAAGCGAGTGGAACGACGGCCATTGGCGTTGTTCGGCAACTGGGCGACCAGCGTGCGTCCACCGCTGCCGGTGTTGTCGATCTGCCAATCCAGGTTGGAACCGCCGATGTTGCCGAGGCGGAAGGTCACGTTGCCGCTGCTGCCTTGGATGAGGGTCAGCGCGGTGGCCGGGGTGGCGTCCAGGCGCGGCGGTTGCACCGCGACCGCGATCGGCAGGCGCAACAACGGTTGGCTGGTGTCGCCGCCGGACGGCGTCAGCACCAACTTGCCGAAGTTGAAGTTGCCGTTCGAGGGCAAGGAACTGGTGCTGACCGTGATCTTGACGGTCTTGGTCTCGCCCGGATTGAGCGTGAATAGCGACGGCGAGACCAACGCGCTCAAACCTTGCACCTTGCCGGTCCAGGTCTGCCGGGTCGGCAGCACGTTGCGGAAGGTGCGGGTGAATGAGCAGGAGCCCGCGCAGCTGAACTTGGCCATGCTGGCCAGGTTCAGCGCCGAGACCTCGCCGCCGGTAGCCGGATTGGCCGCACGGTAGTTGGCGGTGGTCTCATTGAGCACCAGACCGGCGCGGATCGCTTGCTCCAGTTGCAGACGGCCGGCGCCCATCGCGTGCGCATCGGCCTGAGTGACTCCGTCTTCCTTCAGCACTTCCTGCTTGGCGGTCATCATCAGCGCCGACTTGACCTCGGCCACGGTCCAGTTCGGGCGTGCCTGGCGCACCAGCGCGGCGGCGCCGGCATGGTGCGGCGAAGCCATCGAGGTGCCGCTGTTCAGGCCGACCAGGTTTTCGCTGCCGCTGATCGCCGTGCCGGCGGTGACGGCGAGGATGTCGACGCCCGGCGCGGTGATTTCGGGCTTGATCACATCCAGGCTGCCGGCCGGGCCGCGCGAGCTGAAACCGGCGAGCTGGTCGGGGGTGTTGTTGACGATCACCGACGGGAACGGAATCGCGCCGACGCTGGTGTTGGCGTTGGCGTTGGCGAAGTCGCGCAGCAGATTGCTGTCGGCCTGGCTGGCGACGAAGGCCGGAACGGTCGCGCCGGTCACCGTCGGAGTCAGACCCGTGGCTTGGTTGTTGGCGATGACCACCGCGACGGCCCCCGCGGCTGCGGCATTGGCGACCTTGTCGGTGAAGTTGCAGGTGCCGCGGCGAACCACCGCGACCGAGTTCTGGAAGGCATTGGCCGGGAACGCGGCGCAGCCGTCGTTGGCGGTGTCGATGCCGGCGCTGACACGCACCGGGGTGTTGCCCGGAATGGCGACGGCGAACGGCGTACCGCCGCTGCCCTCGGTCAGTTCGATCGCCTGCAAGTCGTCGGGCACGTTGCCCGGGCCGGACACCGACAGCACCCATGCGAAGGTGCCGCGGCCGTGCTGCGACGCTGCGGTGGTCGCGACCCACGGCTCCAGATGCCCGGAGCTGTACGACGCCGGGCCATCGTTGCCCGCAGCGGCGGCGACATAGATGCCGGCATCGGTGGCGTTGAGGAACGACAGCGAGGTCGCTTCGCTCCACGGATTGGAACCGCCGCCGATGGAGTAGTTGATCACGTCGACCACGCCGTCGGCGATGGCCTGGTCGATCGAACGCACCGTGGCGGTGTTCGGGCACAGCCCGCGGCCGGTGGAGATCTGGGTGTAACAGGCGTCGTAAGCGATGATGTTGGCGCGCGGCGCGACACCGGAAATACGGATGTTGTGGCCACGGTAAGTCGCGGTCCAGGCGTTGCCGGCCGCGGTCGAGGCGACGTGGCTGCCGTGGCTGTTGGTGTCGCCGAAGCCGGGCTCTTCGCGGATGTCGGCCACGCCGCACTGGTTGCCCGGCGCGTTGCAGACGAAATCGTAGCCGCCGATCAGCTTGTCGTTGCAGCGGCCTTCGTCGACGCCGCCGGGCGCGCAACTGCCCAGGTAGGTGCCGGCGCCGAGCGGGTTGACGTGCCGATAGCCGCTGTCGTCGATCGCGGCGAAGGCCGGGCTGCCGAAGTTGATGCCCGAATCGATGATGCCGACCACCATGCCCTCGCCACGGAACCCGGTCGGAGCGGCGTTCCACAGCGCCGGCGCGCCGATCAGCGCAGGGCCGACGTCGGTGGCCTGCTCGTATTCCTTGTACGGCTCGACGAAGCGCACTTCGTCCAGTTGGGCGAGGCGATCGGCCTCGCGCGGGGTGAGCTGGGTGACCATGCCGTTGAGGGCGTGACGCATGCGGAAGTCGATGCGCGGGCTGCGGCCGAGCACGCCGCGGATGCGCTGCTCGTGCTGGGCCTGGACATCGCCCAAATGCTGCACGTAGCTGCGCGCCGCCGCGCTTTGGACGTCGATGCGTCCATTGCCGGCGACCGTACCGGGCAGGCGCTTGGGCGCCGGCAGACCGCGCACTTCGCCCTTGTAGCTGCCCAATGGCGCTTCGCGGTAAACCACGATATAGCGCTGATAACCGTCCAACGCTGCCTCGCTGGGCAACGGCGGCGGCGGTGCGCCGCCGATCGGCCCGCTCGGGCCGACATCGCGGCCCGACATCAGCGCGCTCGCCCCCGCGACGGCGGCAACCGCGGCGATCGCCGCCGCAATGGAAGTTCTCTTCATCACTTTCCGCATTCCCCTAGCCCCTCTTTGCTGACGCATGCGCTAAGCGCAACGCCTGGCCAATGCGGCCGGCATTGCGCACTCGTGTAGGGGGAGGTGGATCTGTCGCGGCGCCGGCGTGGACACGGCCAAATGCGGCGTTGTTCCTTCCCCCTGAAGTCACAACGCTGACGGAACGGGATCCCCCCACCCAGATCACACATTATTTGCAGGATAACCTTGCCACTCTTGGCGAAACCAGCCAAGCGATGGCCGCCGAAACCCTTGCCGATGGACTTCAGATCAGGTAAAGACGCGGCACCAGCAGCCCGTCATCCAGCGGCCGTCGTGTTGGCGGTCGGATACGACACCACGGCGTGACTGGTGGCGACCGCTTGGGATGTGCAAACCACGACGCCCTCGCAGCGCGCCAGATCTTGCCGCCGACGCCTCGATCAACGTCACCGTGCATCGACAGTGGTGATCGAAGATGAGGCGCGGAAACGAGAGGCGGCCGGGCCTGCGCGGGCCCGGCCGAGCCGATCGTCGAGGGTCCGGCGACGAAACGCCGCACCAAAGGCATCGCGTCAGGGCGTGACGGTCAGGGCGACGCGCAAGGCCGCCTTGGGCATCGAGGCATCGTTGCTGGCCACGCAGATGTAGCCCACGTAACTGCCCGCAGCCAGGCCGGAGGTGTTGATCTGCACCTGCGTATCGACGGTTCCGCTGCTGGGAATGCGGCCGAACGCGCGGTTCGGCGCACCGATCCAACTCTTGCCGCACTCGTTCGTACCCTCCAGGGTGTAGGACAACCCGGCGTGCCCGTCGCCCGCCCGCCAGGCGCCGGTTCCGTCGGCGGCGACGGACAGCGTGCGCAACACGTTGTCGCCGTCCAGCGAACCGAACCAGGCCCATGAAGTGGCGGTCGGCGTGCGGGCGGATGCCACCAGCCAGTAACGGCCGACAGCCAGGTTGAGGTTCTGGCCGGCGGCTGCCAGGTTCAGGCGAATCGCGTCGCCGCTGATCGACACGCCGGCCGAGTTCGGCGCGGCGGTGTATCGCCACACTGCCAGTTGCGGTGTGGTTTCCGGGTTACCTTCCGGGTTGCCGTTGAGGTCGCGGAAGATCGACCAGTCCAGGTTCGTCGCGTTCTCGAGTTTGCCGCCGCCGGTCGTGAAGCCATTGACGAGGATCCGGGCGATGCCGGTCGGGCTGTCGAGGGTGAAATCGTCGGCCGCTAGCGAAGCCCGGCCGCGCGTGGTCACATCGGTATTGCGGTTGCTGTAGAAACCTCTTCGGTTCGGATTGACGCCCTGAGCGACCAGCGTGCGGCCGCCGGAACCGGTGTTGTCGATCTGATAGTCCAGGGCCACGCCACCGACGTTGCGGGTACGGAAGTTCACGCTGCCGCTGCCGCCCACCGGCAAGTTCAAGGCGACCTGCGCGGGCTCGAGGGCCACCTTGGCCGGCCGTATCGCCACGGCGATCGGCAGGCGCAGTACCGGCTGCGCGGTATCGCCGCCGGACGGACTCAACACCAGCTTGCCGAAACTGAAGGCCCCGGTCGTCGCCAGCGAACCGCCGCTGACGCTGACTTTCACCGCCTTGCTTTCGCCCGGATTGAGGGTGAACAAAGCCGGCGAAACCACCGCGGACAGCCCCTGCACTTTCGCGGTCCAGCTCTGGCGCGTGTTCAAGACGTTGCGGAACGTACGAGTGAAGGTGCACGAATTGACGCAGTTGAACTTGCCCATGCTGGCCAGGTTGAGGGCCGCGGCATTGCCGCCGATGGCCGGATCGGCGGCGAGAAAGTTCGCCTTGGTCTCGTTGAGCAGCAGGCCGGCCTTGATCGCCTGGTCGACCTGAATCCGGCCGGCACCCATCGCATGGGCGTCGGCCGACGTCACCGAATCTTCTTTGAACACCTCTTGCTTGGCGGTCATCATCAAGGCCGACTTGATCTCGGCCACGGTCCAGGTCGGGCGCGCCTGACGAACCAAGGCGGCGGCGCCGGCATGCTGCGGCGAAGCCATCGAGGTACCGCTGGAGATACCGACCAGATTCTCGTTGCCGGCGAGCGTGGCTCCGGACTTCACCGCCACGATCGCTACGCCGGCCGCGGCGAGATCGGGCTTGACCACGTCGTACTCGCCGGCCGGGCCGCGCCCGCTGGAGGCGGCCAGGACGTCGGGCGTGTTGGGCACCGGCGTCGGCGGATAGCCGATGCCGGCCGTGGAGGTATTGCCGTTGCCGACGGCGAAATCGCGGATCGCATTACCCTCGGCCATCGGCACGCCGAATGCCGGGATGGCGGTGCCGGGCACCGGCGGCGCGATGGTACCGGCGACATTGTTGACGACGACAACGCCCGCGGCACCGGCGGCCGCGGCATGGTTGACCTTGATGACGTAAGTGCAGGTACCGCGCCGGATTACCGCGATCGCGCCCTGGAAAGCGCCGGCCGGATAGGCCGCGCAGCCATCGTCGGCGCTATCGAAGCCCGGGCTCACACGCAACGGTGTGGTGTTCGGCAATGCCGCCGCCAGAGCGGTGCCGCCGCTGCCTTCGGTCAACGACACCGCCTGCAGTGCCGGCGGAATCGCGCCGGGACCGGTCAGCTGCAAGAGGAAATCGAAGCTGCCGCGGCCGTGCTGGACCGACGCGGTCGTGGCGACCCAGGGCGCGTTGTGGTTCACGCTGAAAGCCCCCTGCGCGCCGTCGTTGCCGGCGGCCGCGGCGACATAGATGCCGGCGTCGGTGGCGTTGAGGAACGACAGCGCGACCGCATTACCCCAGGGGTTCTTGCCGCCGCTGATGGAGAAGTTCAGAACGTCGACGACACCGTCGGCGATCGCCTGATCGATTGCGCGCGCCGCGGCCGACTCGAAACAGCCGCCGCCCACCGCAGGCTTGGAACAGACGTCGAACGCGACGATATTGGCGCGCGGCGCCATCCCGGAAATGGAAACCGCCCGGTCCTTGTAACGCGCGGTCCAGGCATTGCCGGCGGCGATGGAAGCGACATGGCTGCCATGGTCCATGTTGTCGCCGAAACCGGGCTCCTCCAGTACGTCAGGCTTGTCGCACTGGTTGCCGGGCTCGCCGCAGATGAAGTCGTAGCCGCCGATCAACTTGTCGTTGCAACGGCCCTCGTCGGCGCCGCCGGGCGCACAGGTGCCCAAATACTTGCCTGCGCCGAGCGGATTGACGTGGCGATAGCCGCTCTCGTCCACCGCCGCGAATGCCGGGCTGGCGTAGTTGATGCCGGTATCGAGAATGCCGATCACGATGCCTTCGCCGCGGTACTGGCTCGGGCTCGCGTTCCACAAGGCCGGCGCGCCGACCAGCGCGGGGCCGGTATCGGTCGCGGGTTCGTACGCCACATCGGGCTGGACCAATTGCACTTCCGCCAAGACCGACAGGCGCTTGGCCTCGGCCACGGTCAGTTCGGTCACCACCGCGTTCAGCGCATGGCGCAGGCGGTGTTGGACCTTGATGCGGCGACCAAGCAAGGCGTCGATCCTGCGCTCGTGGCGAGCCTGCACGTGGCCCAGATACTGAACGTACTGGATCGCTGCAGGACTGCGCACGTCGATGCGATCGCGGCCCTTCGACCCGCGCATGCGGCCGACGCCGGCCAGCCGCCCGGGCGCGGGCAATCCCGCCACTTCGCCCTTGTACGTGCTCAACGGCGCTTCGTCATAGACCACGATGTAGCGCTCGTATTGCGCCACCGCGGTGTCGGTCTGACGGCTCGGCATCGGAGCCCCGCCTATCGCCAGGCCACGATCGGAATCGCTGCCCGACAAGCCCACCGTCGCGCCGGCGATCGCAGCCGCCCCCGCGATCGCAATCGCGATCGATGTCCTGTTGAATACCTTCGGCATTTCCAAGAACCCCTGCAAGTTGCCCATAAGAACGAGTGCACCGCTCCGTTTCCGCGGAAGCGCGCAGTCGCGCACGCAGGGAACATTCCAGGCTTGCGATCGTCTTGCACCGCATTCGCAACTTCGCCGGCATATTCCCCACTACTTGAACAACGCCGGCGTCGCGCGATCACCCTACCCAGGGGAAAAACTTATTTCTCAGCGCACATCACACATGCGGAGGACATCGATACGAATACGCGAAAGTGTGACATTTACTTTTCGGAGAGAATGAAGTCTGAAAAACGCATATTTCCATGAAGAACTCGTCGATTCAGCCACTTACGCGATGCTGCAACAGAGTGCTTGTGCGATATATGGCGCAGATGAAGATCTGTCCGACCCCACAAAACCTTCTGTTTTTTCTTAGAGGAAAACAAACCGAAATGCTGGCGTGTTCGAAACGCCTGGCGGCCCGACCCCGCCCGATGCGAAGCCATGCTCCATCGCATGCGCGATATTTGGCGCAGATGAAACGGGGGCGGCGGAGATTTCTCGATGGCCTCAGCATCACCCTGAGGGCTCGGTAACAAAATGAAAACGATCGCGTAGCTGCTCGAAGCTCGTTCATGCCTCAGCCGGGAAATTGGACGGCTTCCGCGATAGTCGGCACGCATGCGAAGGGCAGCCCAATCCACTAACCGTGAAATCGGTATTTCCAATGCAATGCAGAAAGACGAACTTGAGCCTGCCGAAGCCGGGCCGGCCGATACCGACACGACGAAACCGCCATGCGTCTCACACGGCCAAGGAACCGCCCGGGATCGGACCGGAGTGATGGCGCAGGCGCCTGTCAGGCCGGCACGGGTGTATGTCGCAGCGCTGGCGGCTCAAGAGCGCTTCAGCGTCCACGGCCGCAGCTGTGCGCCGCGGTAGACGATCAGGTACACCGCCACCACCCAGGCAGTGGCGACCGCCCAGCCGGCGAGGATGTCGGAGGGGAAATGCACGCCGAGGTAGAGGCGCGAGAAGCCGACCAGGGGCACGAAGGGCGCCATGATCGCCAGCACCGGCCAGCGCCAGCGCGTGTTCCAACTCAACAGGATCAAGGTCACCGCGAGCGTCATCGAGCCCATCGCGTGGCCGCTGGGAAAACTGTAGTTGTGCTCGGGCGCGATCGACTCCCACAGCGACGGCCGCTCGCGGGCGAAGAACTGCTTGGCGGCGATGTTCAGCAGGGCCGAGCCGCCGAGCGCCAGCGCGGCGAAACTGCCTTCGCGGAAACGGCGCCGCGCGATGAGCGCCGCGACCAGGGCGATGTCGAACGGCACCACGCCGTGCAGGTAGCCGATCCGGGAGATCAGCACGAAGAACTGGTCGTAGCCCTCGCGCGCCAGTCCGTGGGCGAATTCGAGGATGGGCACGTCGAAGACGATCGCTTCCTGCTCGTGGATCTCGTCGGCGAGTTCGGCGAAGCCCCATAACGGCATCAGCAGGCCGATGAAGACCAGCAACAGCAACCAGCCATGGCGGCGCAGCAGCGCGACGCCGAAGCGCGCTTCCTGACGGAGGGTGTCGTCGCCCTCGCGGGCGGCGACGCTGGACTCAGACGCCTGCGGAGCGGGCGCCATAATTGCGCTCGACGTAAGTGTCGATCAAGGCCACGAATTCGGTGGCGATGTTCTCGCCGCGCAGGGTCACGGTCTTCTGGCCGTCTTCGAACACCGGCGCCGACGGCGCTTCGCCCGTGCCCGGCAGCGAAATGCCGATGTTGGCGTGACGCGATTCGCCCGGGCCGTTGACGATGCAGCCCATCACCGCCAGGGTGAGGTTCTCCGCGCCCGGATGAGTGATCTTCCACTCCGGCATCTTGGCGCGCACGTGTTCCTGCACCTTCTGCGCGAGTTCCTGGAAGAAAGTGCTGGTGGTGCGGCCGCAACCCGGGCAGGCGGTGACCATCGGCGTGAACGCGCGCAGGCCCATGGTCTGCAGCAGTTCCTGGGCGACGATGACTTCATTGCTGCGGGCCTGGCCCGGCTCGGGCGTCAGCGAAATGCGGATGGTGTCGCCGATGCCTTCCTGCAGCAGCACGCCGAGCGCGGCGCTGGAGGCGACGATGCCCTTGCTGCCGATGCCGGCCTCGGTCAGGCCCAGGTGCAGGGCGTGGTTGCTGCGGTTGGCGAGTTCGCGATACACCGCGATCAATTCCTGCACGCCGCTGACTTTGGCGCTGAGGACGATGCGCTCGGCCGCCAGGCCGAGTTCGACCGCACGGGCGGCCGAGTCCAGCGCCGAACGGATCAGCGCCTCGCGCAACACCCGGCCGGCATCCCAGGGCTCGGCGCGCTCATGGTTTTCGTCCATCAGCTTCGCCGCCAGGGCCTGATCGAGCGAGCCCCAGTTGGCGCCGATGCGCACCGGCTTGCCGTGCTTGATCGCCAATTCGATCAGGGTGGCGAACTGGCTGTCCTTCTTTTTGCCGAAACCGACGTTGCCGGGGTTGATGCGGTACTTGGCCAGGGCCTCGGCGCAGGCCGGCTCGGCGGTCATCAGTTGATGGCCGTTGTAGTGGAAGTCGCCGATGATCGGCACTTCGATCCCCATCATCGCCAGCTTGTCGACGATGCGCGGCACCGCCGCGGCCGCCTCGGCGGTGTTGACGGTCACCCGCACCATCTCCGAGCCCGCGCGCCACAGTTCGGCCACTTGCTTGGTGGTCGAGGCCACGTCGGCGGTATCGGTGTTGGTCATCGACTGCACCACCACCGGGGCGCCGCCGCCGACTTCGACGCCGCCGACCTTGACCGTACGGGTCAGACGGCGCGGGAGGGGGCCAAAACCGGAATGAGCGCAGGGCAGGACGAGGTCTGAATTCATGCCCGCCATTGTAGCGCCGAGGGCCGGACTTTGTAGCGCCGAGGGCCGGACTTACGTGTCGCGCAGGTGAAGCGTTGCATGAACGGCCCTGGCGCGTTGCGAAGCCGCGAACGGGCGCGGAGACCGGGGCGGCCCAGCGCGATACTATCGGCGCCTGCGACTGTCGATGCCCTTGCGGCGCCGCGCCCTCGCCTCGCCTGCCAGCTGCCTCCCCTGCCTGCCTCATGCCCCCCAGCGACCCCGATCACGTCCTCACGCCAAGCCAGCTCAATACGCTGGCGCGCAACCTGCTCGAGGACACCTTCCCGGTGATCTGGGTCGAAGGCGAACTCGGCAACCTGTCGCGGCCGTCGTCCGGGCATCTGTACATGACCCTGAAGGACGCGCGCGCCCAGGTCCGTTGCGCGATGTTCAAGCCCAAGAGCAGCTGGCTGAAGTTCGTCCCGCGCGAAGGCCTGCGGGTGTTGGCGCGCGGCCGGCTGACCCTATACGAAGCCCGCGGCGACTACCAGCTCGTGCTCGACCATATGGAAGAGGCCGGCGAAGGCGCGTTGCGGCGCGCGTTCGAGGAACTCAAGGCGCGGCTCAGCGCCGAAGGCCTGTTCGACGCCGAACGCAAGCGCGAGCTGCCCCGCTTCCCCTCGCGCATCGCGGTGATTACCTCACCGAGCGGCGCCGCGGTCCGCGACGTGCTCAGCGTGTTGGCCCGGCGCTTCCCGCTGGTCGAGGCCGAGGTGTTGCCGGTACCGGTGCAAGGCGATGCCGCCGCGGCGCAGATCGTCGCCATGCTGCAACGCGCCCAGGCCTCGCAACGCTACGACGTCATCGTGTTGGCCCGCGGCGGCGGCTCGCTGGAGGACCTGTGGGCCTTCAACGACGAACGCCTGGCGCGCGCGATCGCCGCCTCCGAGGTGCCGGTGGTCTCGGCGATCGGCCACGAGACCGATTTCAGCCTCGCCGATTTCGCCGCCGACGTGCGCGCACCGACGCCTTCGGTCGCCGCCGAGCTGCTGGTGCCGCAACGCGAAGACCTGCTGCACCGCCTGCGCGTGCTGGAGGCCCGCCTGCGCAACCTGCAACTGCAGCGCCTGCGCCAGGCCATGCAACGCGCCGACCGCGCCGGCTTGCGCTTGAACGCCTTGCGTCCACAGGCACGACTGGCGACCTTGCGCGTCCGTCAACAGGACGCGCTGCGCCGTCTCGAACAGGCCTGGCGCCGCCAGCTCGAACGCGAACGCGCGCGCCTGCGCCACGCCGACGCCGTGCTGCGCGCGCACCAACCGCAGCGCCGCATCGCCCGCTTGCGCGAACGCCTGAGCGCCCTCGCCCACCGCCCGCAGGCGGCGATCGCCCGGCGCCTGC
>NZ_CP013141.1:5101366-5142303 GCF_001442535.1 Lysobacter antibioticus
ATGTGAAGATCGGCGACCTGGTCCGCTACACGGTCACGGTCGAGAACACCGGTACCGTCGATGCGATCGATGCGACCCTGGTCGATACGCCGCCTGCGGGCTTCACCTTCGTCGACGGTTCGCTGTCGGTCGCCGATCGCGACGGCGTCGGTCGCCTGGTCGGTACCTATCCGATCCAGGTCGACCAGGTCGACATCGCCGCCGGTGAGCGCGCGACGTTCACCTACCTGCTGCGGGTCGGCGCCGGCGTGCGCGCGGGCATCCACTCCAACAGCGCGCTGATGCGCGACAACGGCAAGATCGTCTCCAACGTGGCCACCGCCGAAGTGCAGCTGATCGCCGATCCGTTGCTCGACCACGCCCTGATCCTGGGCACGGTGTTCGACGACCGCGACGGCGACGGTTGGCAGGACAGCGCGGCGATCGACGACGCGCGGGTCCAGGGCGGCTTCGCTGCCGACGCTTACGTGCCGAACTCGACTACGGTCGATCGCGGCACCGGTCCGAAGGCGGAACCGGACGCGAGCTCGCCGATGCTGCACGGCATCGTGTTGGGCAGCATCTCGGCCCGTCAGTCCGACGCCGATCCGGTCGACGCGCACCGCGTGGTGATCAGCCAGCGCCTGAAGGAGTTGAGCTTCACCGACGACTTCGCGCTGACCACCAAGCAGGGCGTGACGGTGCGGATGGATGCGGCCGGTACCACCCGGATCGAGCGCAGCGGCGACGCGGCCAAGAACCTCAGTGGCGCGGCCCCGACGGTGGAACGTCGGGTCAGCCCGACCGAAGGCGGCTACGTGGTCGACTACATCGTCCGCAACACCGGTGTCGACGAACGCGGTATCCCGGGCGTGCGTATCGCCTCGATCGAGGGTTTGTTGATGGAGACCGACCAGTACGGCCGCTATCACCTCGAGGGCGTGGACGTGGGCACCCTGGAACGCGGCCGCAATTTCATCCTCAAGGTCGATCCGTCGACCCTGCCGCCGGGCAGCGTGTTCACCACCGACAACCCGCTGACGCGCCGCGTCACCCCGGGCCTGCCGGTCCGCTTCGACTGGGGCGTCAAGCTGCCGGCCGGGCTGATCGAAGGCGGTGAGGAGCAGATCGAGATGGAACTGGGCGAAGTGTTCTTCGCCCCGGGCAGCGCCGAGGTGCGTGCGCAGTACCTGCCGGCGATCGAGAAGATGGCCGCGCAGATCAAGCAACACCGCGGCGGCGAAGTGGTGATCAGCGCCAACGGCGATGGCGAGTCGCTGGCGTTCGATCGGGCTTCGGCGGTCAAGGCCGAGTTGGTCAAGCAATTGCCGGCCGACGTGCTGCAGGCGCTGAAGGTCAGCGTGCGCGGCAACGCCGACGACCCGGGTTCGCTGATCGTCGGTCTGGGCGAAGGCGGTGCGCTGCTGGGCACGGTGTTGTTCGACACCAACAAGGAGACCATCCGTCCGGAGTTCGAGCCGCTGCTGGATAAGGTCGCGGCTGCGCTGGAGCGCATGCACGGCGGCGTCATCGCGATCGTCGGCCACACCGACGTGCGCGCTTCGTACCAGTACAACACTGCGCTCGGCATGCGACGCGCCAAGGCCGTCTACGACGCGTTGGCCCAACGACTGAGCCCCGAAGTGCGCGCCAAGGTGCGAGTCGAGTCGAGTAACGATCCGACCGCCCCTGTCGACGTGAAGCGGAATTGAGGGGGCGGATCATGAAGATGAAGATGAAATTGCTGGACTACACCCTGATCAGCTTGCTGGCGGGCGCAGCCCCGTTGGCGACTGCGCAGGAGTCCACCAAAGAGGCCGCCGCCCAGACCGAAGGGCCTGCCGAAGCCGTGAAGTGCACGGAAGACGCGTGCAGCGGCGAAGACGGCTTGCTGTTCAAGCTGCGTACGCGCAGCTACAGCAAGCCGGTCACCGAGGGCACGACGGCGAAATCCTCGTCGGAAGCCCTGCAGCCGGACCGCCGCGTGTCGGTGGCGCTGGAGCAGCCGGGCAAGGCGGTGGCGATCGGCAAGTGGTCGGTCAGCCTGCCCAACGGCGGGGTGATCTGGGCGACCGAGGATCCCACCTCGGCCGTCCGGAGATGAACATCAGCGGCACCAGCCTGGTCTCGTTCGACGGCACCAAGGTGCTCAAGCCGGTGCGCTTCTATGCGTACAACAACTATTCCTCGTTCATCCAGCGCGCCGAAGTGTTGATCTACCGCGCCAGCGACACCGACCTGGTCGATCCCTTGGCCAAGGTCGAGTTGCCGGTCGGGGCGATCAGCGAGGCCGAATGGGACGGCACCCTGCCGGCCGGTTACGAAGCGCGTGCCGGCGACGAACTGCTGTACCTGGTGCGTGCCTACGGCGCCGACGGCAGCGTCGACGAGACCTATCCGCAACGCATGCAGCTGGTGCGGCCGGAAGAGGCCGAACGCGGCCTGCAGACCATGCGCAATGCCGTGGAACGCAAGCAGGGCACCTCGCTCGGTGTCGAAGAGGCGCAACGCAACAGCCTGACCGAAGCCGTGTTCGGCAGCAGCACCCTGCGCCAGCAGAACATCGGCATCTACGGCTCGCGCATCCGCATCCAGGGCCGCAACATTCCCGAGAACTACTCGGTCACCATCAACGGGCGCAATTTCCCGGTCGACCTGGAACGCAAGCTGGTCGCCGAATACCTTGAGCCGATCGGCCGCCACGAGTACGACCTGCGCCTGAAGGGCGAGGGCGGCGAGATCAACCATATCAACCATAAGCTCGACATCGACGTCAGCGGGCGCTACATGTTCGCCGTCGCGATCGCCGATGTGACCGCCTCCAAGGGCAGCACCTCCGGTTCGATCGAGCCGTTGGCCGGCGACGAGCATTTCGACAAGAGCTTTCTGCTCGAAGGCCGCCTGGGCTTCTATCTGAAGGGCAAGATCAAGGGCAAGTACCTGGTCACCGCCCAGGCCGACACGCGCGAACGCGAGGTCAGCCAGTTGTTCAACGGCTTCTGGAAGGCCGACCCGCAGGACATCTTCCGCCGCCTCGATCCGGACCTGTACTACCCGGTCTACGGCGACGACTCGACCACCTACCGCGACGTCGACACCATGGGCCGGCTGTACGTCCGCGTCGACTGGGACAAGAGCCAGGCGCTGTGGGGCAACTTCGAGACCGGCATCACCGGCACCGAATACGGCCAGTACAGCCGTTCGCTGTACGGCGGTGCGCTCAATTGGCGCAGCCGCCGCAGCACCGTGCTCGGCGAGCCGGGCAGCGAACTGCGGGTGTTCGGTTCCGAGGCGCAGACCGCGCCCGGCCATAACGAGTTCATCGGCACCGGCGGCAGCCTGTACTACCTCAAGCACACCGACGTGCTGCCGGGCTCGGACAAGATCGTGCTGGAAGTCCGCGATGCGACGACCGGCCGGGTCGAGAACCGGGTCGACCTGGTGCGCGGTGCCGACTACGAGATCGACGAGATGCAGGGCCGCATCCTGCTGACCCGTCCGCTGGCGCAGGTGACCCGCGAGAACATCCCGACCCTGACCCGCGACACGCCCCTGGACGGCTTCACCCAGGTGCTGCTGGTCGACTACGAGTTCATTCCGAACGGCTTCGATGCCGACTCGGTCACTGCCGGCTTCCGCGGCAAGCACTGGTTCGGCGATCACGTCGCGCTGGGCGCGACCTATGTCGACGAAAACCGCGCCGGCGACGACTACACCTTGAAGGGGGCGGACCTGACCCTGCAGGCCGGTCGCGGCACCTACCTGAAGCTGGAGCAGAGCCAGACCGAGTCGACCAGTTCGCCGATCTTCTTCTCCGACAACGGCGGCCTGAGCTTCAACGAAATCAACTCCGGGCTCGACCAGCGCAAGGGCACGGCGCGCTCGGTGGAAGCGCGCGCCAACTTCAAGGAGCTGGGCTGGACGAATCTGGACTGGTCGGCCGGCGCCTGGTGGCGTCGCGTCGATCCGGGCTTCTCGATCTCGCGCTACGACCTGGGCCAGGAGGTTCAGGAGCACGGGTTCGAGGTGCTGGGCCAGTTCAATCCGGCCTTCAACATCTACGGCCGCTACAGCCGCGCCGAACGCGGCAGCGAATCGCTGACCCAGGCGCAGTTGACCGGCGAATGGCGGATCAGCGACTCGACCACCTGGGCCGCGGAAATCCGTCGCGTCGAAGAAAACCGCGCCACCCTCGACGCCGCCGGCGTGTTGGGCGCCCTGCAGTACAAGCGCCGCTTCGGCAGCAGCTTCGATCTGTACGGCACCGCCCAGGTCACCCTGGACGACGACAACGGCCGTTACGCCGACAACGACGCCTTCACCCTGGGCGGCAAGTACGTGTTCGGCAACCTGTCGAGCGTCGGCGCCGAGCTGACCACCGGCGACCGCGGCGACGCGGCGCAGATCAACGCCGAGTACCGCATCCAGCCCGACCACACGGTCTACGGCAGCTACACCTACTCGACCGATCGCACCGATTTCGACCCGCTGTTCAACAACCGCCTCAACTCGGGTTGGACCCTCGGCCAGCGCTGGCGCTTGTCGAACCAGGTCAGCATGTACAACGAGAGCCAATTCCTGAAGGCGCCGAACGAATCCGGCCTGGCCCACACCTACGGCATGGATTTCTATCCGAGCCAGGGCTGGAACCTGGGCTTCACCTTGCAGAGTGCACGCCTGGACAAGGAGATCGGCGAAGTCGATCGCCGTGCGGTCAGCCTGAGCGGCGGCCACACCTCGGCCGCGACGCAGTGGCAGAGCAAGCTGGAATGGCGCGAGGACACCGGTGCGGAGCGTCGCGAGCAGTGGGTCACGACCAACAACCTGACCCACAAGATCAACGAAAGCTTCCGTATCGCGGCACGCTTCAACTACTCCAAGACCACCGACCAGATCAACGCCGAGGCCGGCGCCAAGTTCATCGAAGGCAACGTCGGTTTCGCCTGGCGGCCGTGGAACAGCACCAAGTACGCGCTGCTGGGCAAGTACACGTATCTGTACGACGTGTCGGCGCTGCCGCAGATCGGCGACAACGTGGCGTTCTACGATCAGCGCAGCCAGATCCTGTCGCTGGAAGGCATCTACAACCCGAACCACCACTGGGAGTTCGCCGGCAAGCTGGCGCGTCGCGAAGGCGAAGTGCGTTACGGCCGTCTCGAGGGGCAGTGGGCCGATTCGGCGACCACCTTCGCCGCGGTGCAGACCCGCTACGAGTTCGCCGAAACCTGGCATGCGCTGGCCGAGTACCGCTGGCTGGGCGTGAAGGACGGCGGCGATCGCCAAGGCTTCCTGATCGGTGTGGACCGCGACATCGGCCGCTACTTCCGCGTCGGCGTGGGCTACAACTTCACCGAGTTCAGCGACGACCTGACCAACTTCGATTACGACCATCGCGGTTGGCTAATGAACTTGGTCGGATCTTACTGAGTGTCGCGATTGAAACTGATTGCGAAACAATTGGAAAACCGGAAGTTGAGCATGGGCGGTCGAATATTGTTGGATCAGTGTCGATGAGAAACGCGCAAGCGGATTCAATATCGGAAGTTAGCCACCTCCTGCAGGCGGCATCACGTACTTGGCCTGACAAGATGAGGCAAGTAGAAAATGGATGAGAGCCAATTTCCAGCAAGAATACTGATCGCAGACGATCATCCGATCGTCTTTGTCGCGCTAGCCGAAATGCTGAAAACAGCGTTCGGCCAAGCTCGCGTTGTACTTGATTCGGTGGCCGACGGCGATAGTCTACTTTTCCGTCTGCAAACGGGGGCTTGGGGGTATCTGGTTCTAGATTTACGTATGCCAGGCCGATTGAGCGGCGCCCCGCTATTACAGGCAGCGTTAGCAATGCAGCCTTCGCTGCAGGTGATGATCTACACCGTAATGGAATATCCCTGTCTTGCACAGGCTCTTCTGGATCTCGGCGCCCGCGCCTTCGTTTCGAAATCAAGTGGTTCTCCGGTGGCGATCGATGCCATCAGTGCGGTTATAGCAGGGAATGTTTACGTGGACCCGCGGATCGATCTCGAGGCAGCTCGCAAACATCCGTGGTACCAGCTGACATCCGGGGAGAGGGAGGTGATGATTGCTTTGGCTAGAGGCAAAAATCTGCAGGCGATTGCTATAGATAGCAATCGCAGCTACAAGACAATCACTGTGCATAAATACAATGCACTACGTAAACTCGGATTGAGATCAAAGAGCGAAATCGGTTATTACCTCGAACACCACGGTCTAGACTACCTATTGCAAATAGAGGTGGCTTGATTAGAGGCGGGCTCTGATGATGGCGCCTTGAATATGGTGAGATTCGCTCGCTCCTCCCTCGGCCATTTTCCGTTCTATTGCGACATGATAGCCGCAGCGAGAGCGGCCCCACGGCGGCTTCGCACTCACCGCGCGATGTCTATTGCGAGCTAGCTCGCGGGTTGCTCTGCTGTCCGCAGTATGCGGGCTATCGCGCGGTCGCTGTAACCTTCCTGCGTCATGGCCATGATCACGCCACGTTCTTCTGGACTGAAATGACTGTAGTGCGCTTCCGTCGGGGGGGGGCTCAAGGCGGGTAGTGCACTTGAGGTTAGTAAGTGCCGAACCTTCTTTGGTGCTGCAGCACAAGAAGCAAGGTGATGCCCCTTCTATTTAGATTCATTTCGTACATCGGCCGTCCAATGTTCCTGTAACTCGAAGTCATCCGCACCATGGGGTGCCTTTCGTATTAGCCGAAGCTGACGTCTATGCTGATCATTCTGATAATGGGTCAATAGCAAGCTTAGGAGCGCCGCGTGGGCACTTGTACCAAGTGCACCTTCGATCCTCGCCCAAATACCCGCTTCATGCCAGCGCAAGAAGCGCGCGTAGACTGACCGCCATGAGCCATATTCGGCTGGCAACTCGTTCCAGAATGCCCGATTGGCTGCTACCCACAGCACGGCTTCGATAAAGGCCCTGTAATGGTGCTGCTGATCGTGCTTCGCCCTCGTCTGCATATTGCCAGACAGGGATAAGACTATGGAATGCCATTGCGCGTCGCTTAGGCAGACCCTCGCCTCTTGCGAGGAGACTTCGTCTGCAGCCATACGATTGGCTCCTGTGAGGAATGGTAGTTTCGACTTGGAAGGAACAATATCAGCCAAGTATATGCAATCAAAGCATGCATCTGATGACGCACTAACTACATTTTTCTGCCGCGACCAAATTGCAGTGGTGAGGAAATGTTAGTTTTGGTGAGTTTTTGTTCTTGACTATCTTGTGCGTCGGCAAGACTTCCCTTTCCCGCTCTAGTGCGGAATGTATAGCAGGGGCTTCTTATCCTTGGGTAACGAGCTGTACAAATCCTACTCAGAGCACACTCGTGCCATTGAGCTTCGGCTATGCCGAACGGAAAGGTATACGCAAGGGGCACGGCGCAAGGTTTTCTTGACCGAAGTGGCGCGGGTGGTTCCGTGGAAGGAGCTGCTGTCGGTGATCGAGCCGCTGACCTGCGTACGTATCTTGTAGCCAATCAAGCAGTGAGTCCGGTGGGAAGGCTATCGGGTTCGCGCCAACCACGTCGGATGGTGGCCGGTGGGTTGTGGCCCAGCGCGCTGTGTGGCCGTTGCTCGCTATAGAACTGCCGCCAACGTTCGATCAGTAGCTTGGCTCCGGCGCGGCAGCGGAACCACTCGCGGTTAAGTAGTTCGTCGCGCAGCTTGCCGTTGAAGCTCTCGACAAAGCCGTTCTGCCGCGGGCTGCCCGGCGCTATGAGTGCCGAACCGATCGCCACATCGCGCTACCAACGCATTGCCCGGGTAGCCGTGAACTCCGTGCCGTTGTCCGAACGTGCAAACGACGGCTTGCCGCATTGCCGCATCAACCGCGACAAGGTCAGGATCACGTCCTGCGCTAGCAGACTTGCCCCGACCTCGATCGCCAGACATTCCCGAGTGTATTCATCCGAGGACTGCTCATCAATAACCCAGCACTTTTCTACTCCGGGCTTTAACACTAATCATTGGTACGACCTGGGCAGATCATACTCATTGCGGACAAGCTAAGAGCGCGCGCGGACGAATGTCGTTCGTCCGCGCGAAAGGTTCAGTCAAGGTCAGAGCATTGTTCCGGCAGGTTTCACGCCGTTCACATACCGCAGCCAAGCCGGGCTCAACGGCCCTACCAGGTAGCTTCACCCTTAGCGATTAGCTCGTCGTAGAACTGATAATATGAAAATCCCTCTGGATTAACTTGCATCACCAGATCGAGCAACGGGAACTGGCCGTGATCGCCATAATTTTCCGGATAGCGAGGGACGCTGAAGGTCGAGGTGTAAGTAGGTACCTGGAGGATACAGGATTTGTCTTGGGCGACGCCATGCTGGGCGGCTTGCTCGGGGGTCACCCGATTACAGGCTATTCCCTGCTGTGGGTGGCTCACAGGATTTGCCCAGTAGTTCCATACGTGGCCGCCTATAGCATTATTGGAGCGGGTATTTCCACGTCCATCGCGACCGTTCTTATTTCTCTCTTTTTCCCACCACTTGAATCCAGGCATGTATTGGACAAACAGTTGGTCGAGGAAATTGACGCGAGGATCGCTATCCGCCCAGCCAGTCCATGCACTTAGATCGCTACGCATGCTTAGCCAAGTGGCTGCGTTTGCCTGATACTCGATAGGATAATTGAACTCGAGCACTTCGCTCTGCAGGCCGCCCGTGGAAAATTCCAGATAGCAGTTACCGATACAGTGTTGTCCAGACCGTTTAGCTGTGACCTGCCAGTCCTCCTCATGCACGCCGGCCCAATTAGCATGCGGGGACCACGACATCAAGTTGATTTTAAGCACGGTAGTGGGAATCGGAAGGTCGGTTACACCGCCGCACAAGGCTGTTGGGAGCTTGCCCGCCGGATAACGGGCTTTCGCGTACTGCTTGAAGCCCGGCCATGCGCCTGCCCCATTGAAGTACTGGCATTGCGTGGCCTTGGCGGATTTGATCCTCAAGGGCCAGGTCTTACCGAGCGGGGTGTTGCGGGTAAAGACTTCGTCCAAATACATCAGGTACGTTTTTTGCGACGTGGACGGGAACTTCCGCGCGGTATCGATCGAGTCGATGCCGAGTGCGAGGTCTAAACCATGAAAGATCGGATTGGTTATGCCGAAGTCTGCAATATTGTCATCGGTAATGACTCCGCCCAGGCCTTTGTTGCCGGACCCGGTATAAGCAATAAACTCTACGCCTCTGGCCTTGAATTTCGGAAAAATGTGATTCAAGAGGCGCCGCATCTGTATGGTATCCGGCGAGTTCAGATTCGCGAAACCTTGCTCGATGTTAAGGAACCAACCGTCTAAATTTAGCTCTTTAGCGATTTGCTCCAGTCGATACAATGCGGGAATATCAAAGTCCGCTTCCTCCGTCGCATCCCAATTCCAGGAGTTCTTTAACGAACCAATCAGCGTATTGACCATGCCGGAATTGCCGTACTTATGGTCGATATACACGGTGCCGTAGATCTTGACACCATTATCATGCGCGGCGCTGACCCAATTGGGGTCGGGGGCGATCACATGAGCCCCCGTGCGTTGATCTCCTCCCATATATATCAATTTCCGGATGAAGGCCCAGTTTTCGAAGGTGACTGGCGGAGGTGCTCCTTCGGGATAGGTTTTGACGGCAGGTCGAAGTCGGTATAGCGCGGTGAACTCGGCGCCGGCGTCGGCACGACCGTCGACCATCCAGCTCGATGACAGGCTCGTGTTCAGCGGGGTAGTCGATGGCGCGAGATGGCTAGATGAAGTAATAACAATATTGTCTTGCAGAAGGTAATCAAAGTCTTCGGAATTGCTATCTATATCCAGCGCCCAGGTATAAGTATTGACCTCGGCGGCCATACTGTTGGAGCTGACAAGAAAGCACAGAGATAGTGCGATCGATGCATTGCGTCTCATGCTGTCATCCTTTGATTTGGTTTTGAGCGGGAGGAGAAGGGGCGAGCTAATTGATGACGCCTCCAGCCGCTGAAGAAGCGAACCCGAGTGACGGACGCAAAATCGTCGGCAGGCCACAATTTGTTGCTTTCTCACTTGCGCTTAAACTGGGAAATGTACTGCCCCCTCCCGCCCCCTTCTCCCTGCTCTTCGGGGCCGTGAGCCACCTGAGATTTCTTCTATGTTTCACTCTCGCGCTAACCTTGACGACGCTGGCACCAGAAGTCGTCGAAGCTATTGGACGATGCTCTTCCTGGCGATGCCGGACTGAATGCCCTCGGAATTAATCCTCGGCTTCAGTGGAGCGCACAGATAATCCAGCTAAACTCAACGCGGCTTCAGCTTGAGCGGTGATTAGATGATTTCACGTATCTACCGTTCCCCAAGCCCAATCTCCCCGCACCTTAGAAAACTTCCGAGAGAGAGCCACGCGCGCGAAAGACGGCCTGGACTTTGTTGTGAATATCGTCTCGAACAGCAGTGACGCCTCCGTTGAGAAGATCGCCCACTCACTCTGTGCCGGGATCTCGTAAATCGCTTCTTCCATCGCTGGATCGCGCGAGGCGTCCAACTATCGCAGACAATGATTCGCAACATGGCTTCGAGCGCGTACGGCTGACGAGCGCGGCGGCTCGCCTTGGGATAGTGTGGCTCGTTCAGCGACAGAATTTCCTTCCACGAAAGACCTGTGTGATTCAGGTCAGGAAGAGCTCATGCCGCGTCGATTTGCCTTTACCTTACCGTTCCGCAGCCCCAAAGCTGAGCTGCATGGGGGGCGCTGAGTTCGCTCAAGAGAAATTGTTCAGCCCCTTGATGGCTCTAGCACTTGGAACTATGACACCGCAAAGCTATCGCAGCATCGCTCGCACAGGAAGCCCATCTCGATCTGGGGCATCGCAATGATAATTCGGCCACCATGGAAACCACCACAACGCCAAATGTCGGGGCGCGGGCTCATCGGACCATTTCAATTAGTGAGCTGGATCTCTTGAACATCATCGCAAGTGCCGCCTACATGATCGTATCCGGTGACGCGAAGGCCGGAGGTCATTGCCAATTGGAGCGCTTGAGTCATAACCCTGCCGACAGGGTCGTTAAGATTAAGCCCCCAATCGAGAGTGGTAAAATAGCGACGTCCGTCTGACGTCAAAAATTCGAAGCGAACCGCGTTTCCGCTGTCGACGGTGACCTCGTCGTCATCTATATAGCCAAGACTGACGTTCACCACTTGCACATCACTGAAGCACTGCGACGCAGCACATGCACCACTGGCGCTAAACAGCAATGCCACCGCAAATATCCTGATCATGCCATTTCCTTCAATAGTTATTCAACCGAATGCTCGACCGCAACCATTAGCGACGAGCTGTTACCTGTCATCGCAACCGCACCCCAGAACACCTGTTGGATCGTTAATGAAATCGATCGACGCAAGAACGCCCTCCGTGCAGCCGCAATCGCATCCGCCCTTGCCGCACTCCACGGCGACCTTGAACCGCCCCAAGCGTTACTGTATGCCGAGCAACGAAAGCGTGCGTAGCGAATACATCCTGGCCACTAGCTTGATATCTTTGTCGGTCAGACCGAAGGTAGGGCGCTCGACCTCCTTACCCGAACGCTCGGTGAAAAACGGGAGTCTGCGGCTCCTGAGGTCTTGAGCCAGATCGACTGCGTTGCGCGGATACGAACCGTAGTGCATTACCGATCGGATATCATACTGAAACGTATCACCGGGATTGGATGCTATCGGCTGCAAGTTGTGTATCGTCATGCCATACAGCCTCTTACTATAATTTCCTTTAATATAGGCCATCGAATCATCGCGAATAATAATCGCCTTAGAGCGGTCCAAATGTTGGTGTTGATGCTGCAAGCCGACGACATGCCCGATTTCGTGTATGACGCTCTGCTTATCGCAGGTCAGAGCGAGCCGCACTTCACCGACCTCTCCCGATCGAGGCATGCCCATGTCGGCGCTGCAGCCGGAGGGATTCGGCTTGAATATGATCCTGTGCTTACCGTTACTCACATAATCGAATCTGAAATGCGTTCTTTCATTCCACTCATTGACCGCTTGCTTGATGGCGATGACGGTTTCGGCTGGCATTGCCGGGTCGATTACGTACGGAATGCTGGTATTGGTCCACAGCCTCACCGGTTCGACCACCACCCTATCGTATTCATTGTCGATGGCGCGCTCGACTCGGCCTAAGTGGGCGTTGATTTCCGCCTCGGTTGCCGACCCGATGATGTGGACGTCCTTCGGATGAATGGTGGCATCGTCAGACGAGAAAATTCGACCGTCCCGCATGGGCATAACTCGATTCTGCCCCATGTAGTTCACTCGCTTCCATTCGAAAGGATCAAGTCGATTCGGCCCCGTGTCGTTCACTCCTTTCGACTCGAAAGAGTCTGCCGCGGCCGCCTCGCCTCCGATCATTAGCACCATGCCCACCAAGCAGTACAATGTCGTTCGCCGCCGACGTGGGCGCTCGTATAATTCGTTTCTTTTGTCCACAGACGCGCTCCTCAAAGCAAGAAAATGCTACCCCTCCGCTTCACAGCCGTTGTACGGCGCGGACTGAGGGTTGCGTTTAGCCGCCGTAATAGACCTGAATCTCCTGTACATCGTCGCACCGCGTGCCGTAGTGATCGTACCCTCTGACTCGCGCACCGGTGGTCAGCGCCATCAGCACCGCACTAGCCATCATCCGACCTTTGTCAGAGTCCAAGTTATACGCGCGATCGAACGGTATGATCATGCCATCGCTAAGCTCGATATAGACCGCCTGACCGCTATCTCCTTGCCTCCCGTTGGATGCGACCTGCCCGAGCATGACCCTGACCACGGAAACATTATCGAAGCATTTCGTGCCGGTCGCAGCCGCCGAACCGGAAACGGTCATGAGAAGAATCGTTAGCGGAACTAGTGTCCTAAGCATATTTTATCCTCTGTTGGTAAAAGCCACTAATCGCAGACAAATCACAGTACAAGTTTGCTACATGCCTTCATTCACCCTGGCGCTTGGCCGGGGAAGCGGGAGTACCGATTCCCTATCGATGCCGTCCCTGATCGCACCAATGCTAGGCTGCCTGAGCGAAGATGTCGTGCATAGCCCGCGACCAAGAACATCCTGTTCTTAGATGAGTAACGACCAAGGGAAGAAGGTAGGCGCGCACCGCTGCGTGGGGGAAGGCCTGCGCGACTCCTGTTGACCGACAAAAGGTCAGAGTTCTACTCAGAGCACCCTCATGCATCTGGGCTTCGGCGATGCGAAGCGTAAAAGTACAGGCAAGAGGGCACGGCGAAAGACATCGTTAGGAACCGCATTAAGATGGCTCCACCACCACTCGCGCAGGTGACGAAATAGTAGAGGTACTGCTGCAAAGAACGCTCGACCAAGAAGCTAGACGAACCGCCCCTCAATCTAAGGGGCGAGGCAAACCTGATCATTTCTATAGTCTGTCGGCTGCTTGGCAGTCAACTGGACAACTCAGCTTCGAGCTCGAAGAATACCTCTCGGACCCGCCAAGGAAACGCTGGAACGACACGCCCAAAAGCGCGACTGGAATCTAAGCTGCACGAAGTTCTCGCAGGCCTTCCTATAGGGCACCTCTAACCGCCAAACTTTTCCGTTAGGCTAAGTGCCCTTGCGCCGCCGCAGCGGAATCCCTTAATGATCGATCTGTTTGCGGCCGAAAGTCGAACCGCGAAGCGGGAAAAGGAAATCCGCAGCAGATGCTAGACCGGCACATCGACTCGCAGCGCTCGCCGCCGTGATCGACGCCCAACTTACGCTGGGTGATAGTGGCCGCGGCGGGCGGTCGCCGTATCCGACTGAGCTGATGATTCGGTTACTGGTTCTGCAGCAGTTGTACAACCAGCCCGACGATGCATTGGAATTCCAAGTGCTCGATCGTGGCAGTTTTCTACGTTTCCTAACATTGGAGCGCAGCGCGCGGACGCCCGATGTAGAGACGGTGTGGGTGTGGGGCGGCGAGCGACTCAAGCGATACGGCCTGATCGGCGAGATCAGCGCGTCGGTGAGCGGGCAATAGCAGCGGGCCGAATTCCTTACCAACGAGGATCAGATCTCGACGCCGTCATCGCCAGTGCACCGATCCGGCGCAGTACGTGTGATGAAAGTGGCGGTCTTGCCTGCGGAGAGGTGCCCGCGGACTGAAGCGGGGGCAAGTGCGCGCAGAAATACATCGACGCGCGCTGGACCTATAAGCACGGCAAGCATCAATACGAGGTGCAAATTGCATGCCAATGCCGATCCGCGCTTCATTCATCGCGTGGAGATAGCGCCGGCATCGTTCAACGACACGTTAATGTTCGATCAAGTGCTGGATCCAGCTAATATTTGGCGCGATGTGTATGCCGATCGCGGTTGTGCCAAACGAGCGAGCGAAACGGAGCTGATGCGGCAACGGTATCGACCAACAGTTCAATGCAATGGCGAAGCGGGTCGGCCGCGAAGCGCCGCGTGGCAACGTCGCAGTCATGGTGCCGCCAGGCGGCGCACGTTTGGCGAGCCCCTGTTTGCGCGGCTGGCAGATAGGCGGTAAGTCTCTGCGCACGATTGGATTGGTGCGAGCAGAGGTGTTGATCGGCCTGAAAGATCACGCACAACCAGCAACGGCTGGCGCGCTGCAGGAGCGTGTTAGTGCGGCTCGGTTTGAGGGGGGGCTAGAGGTACAGGGCGATCTGCGGGTTGTGAGAGAAGCATCGAACGGCAAGGACGCGTTCATCGCGATCTGGAAGCCCCGGCCCCAATGGCGCCGTTGACGTCTCCCGGGAGCTTTGCTACCGCTCAGTCGGTACCGCTAGATTGGGGTCGTACCCGCATATTGAGCGCTCGAAGATGTGCTTCATTAGCAACAGCCTCTCTCATCGGACAAGGCTTTTCTCCCCTTAGTGCCGTCCTTCTTTAATCATGGCGAGAAAGAAACGAGATCCGGAGAAGACGGAATCCTTTGCGCCAGGAATGTCACTAGGGCCATAACTTTCGGCGACATCTTCCGACTGGCAGGATAAACCAGCGAAATCGGCTGCGGCGGCGGCGCCGCATCGGCCAGCAATACCTTCAAGTCGCCGGCCAGTACCGCGTCTTGAATCAGATACCCCGGAAGATAGGCCAGCCCCAATCCAGCTTTAGCCGCTTCGAGCAACTGAAAATAGCAAGCGCTGCGTATGCGCTCGTGGGTCCGGAACAGATGGGCATGGCCGTTGTGTTGCATGGTCCAACCACCAACGGCGCCTGCCCCAGAGTGAAGCAGGCAATCGTGCAGTTCGAACTGCTTTGGGGAGTCAGGCGCGCTACGCAATGCCAAGTATGCGGGACTGGCGCAGACCCACATGCGGTTATGACCGATCGATCGCGCGATAAGAGTGGAATCCGCTAAATGCCCGACCCGCACGGCGATGTCGAAACCACCGCCTTCTAAGCAGGCTTCGCGGTCATCGACCTGCACTTCCACTTTCAGCTCGGGATAGATTTTGGCGAACTCCGCCAGCAACGGCGCGGCGATCTTGACGGAGAAGGTCCGGGGCAAAAGCACCCGGATCCCCCCCGAACCCCCCTGTTGAATCCCGTAACGAAGTCGTTCGCCGTCTCGATCAATTCGAGAATTTCCAAGCATTTGACGAAGTAGGCGGCGCCAACCTCAGTCGGTCGGACGTAGGCCGTCGATCGATCGATCAAGCACTCGCCCAGTTGACGCTCCATATCGCGGATCCGGCGGCTCACTACCGATTTACTGGTTCCAAGCATCCTTGCTGCCGCGGTAAAGCTCCCGGCATTGATGATCTCGACGAAAGTCGCCATTTCGGCGACATCTACGAGGGTCGAACTGCGAACAACAGGCTCGACCGAAGGCGCTTCCAGATTCATAAGTAAAAGCACTCATCGCGTCTCGTTGCGGAATTTTCAATCCAGCGCGGCACCAGATTGCCCACCGATAGCTTTGCAGTTTCATTCCTGAAACCTCCAGTGACACGTTCAACAAATCGGCCATGCCCGCCGCCGACACCGAACGCGCCCCTCGCGCAGCCCACAGGGACCTTCCGCCTTGCCACATCAATTCCTAGACGACTTGCTCCGCAAGCGATTTATACAGCGACGCCTTCCGCCTCTGCTGGATATGATGCTAGTCGACATATTTCAAAAGAATATAGTGGGAAAAATCTTATTTTTTATAAGAGCTCATCTTTTGTTTGAAGCTGGATAGGTTTGCGTGACGCCCGCCATTGCAACTAAGTGCTTTCGCGCATGCAGCGGGCCCTGCGATGCGGAACGGCGAGCGGACGCGGCGGGAACATATTGTCGAACGAATAGAGCGAGTCTCTATGAAAGATCTTGTCGGCACTGACAGAGCTACGCAATCCCGCATCGGAATGTCCCGGCCGTAGGTCCTGCAGATGAGCTGCGACATTGCTCTTCCATAACGCACGCGTGCGATCCGGCGATGGGCGCCGCATGGGACTCCGACGCCCTCCGTTTCGTGCGTTCGAGCCATCCCCGTCGCCACAACTTTCTGGCTACGGCAGCATAGCGTTGGATTCTCGCACAGCCTATTTGATTGTCGGTCTCTGTAGACGTACCTCTGCAAAAAATAGCGCAACATCGTGGCCAGGACTGATGACTTGGCAGCCAGACGGAGGAAAGGGGGGGCGAAAGTCCCTTCCGCCGGGAAGCGCTTGCTCCAGTTTCACTAGGAGCATTTCGCGCAGATTCCGCCTACCATTGGTCTTTCCGTTCCCCGTTTCAGAAGCTCCGCTTCATAAGAACACCTCTGATCCGGTTCACTATCGTTGCTCGGGGGAGGTTAAGGGCTTCCATAGCGAACCGCTGTTGCGCTTCGGGAAAATTTTGCGTGCTACATATCTCGATTGGAACGGACGTTAGCGGCGTCAGTATCCACTCACCAACCGAACCCGAAGCCAAGGCCGGCTGAGCGTTGCGAGCGGCTGAAAGCGCCGCCAACAGTTACTGTGGCCCGCTCACTGATCGCACGCTGGTAGCCTATCGACAATGCGCGCTCGCCGCCCTGGAAACCGGCGCCGACCGCGATTCGATTCCGCACGCCCAGGCCCGCAGCACTGGCCGACATCTGCACCATTGCCGAAGTCATCGCGCCAAGCTGATTGATGCGACGATCTTGCTGATGGAAACGCCAGTTCATATCGTCGCGCAGTTCATCGACGGCCTGAGTCGAAGCGGCCAATGCCTGAGTTACGCGCGAATCGGTGTAGGCATTCGCACTGCGCAAGCTGTCTTGAACCTGCCCCAAATTGGCGGCGTCGGTCGACGCGCTGCCGGGGGCGACATTGGCCACCCGGGTGCCGCTCGCTCCCTGCAAGCTCATGCTGGCGTACGAAGCATCGTCGTAGCTAGCCGACAACTGCGAGCTAGAGCCTTGCGGGCCTTCAGGACCTTGGGGGCCTTGGGGGCCCTGTGGACCGGCCGGGATCGCCGCAATCTGTCCGGAGAGATCGGTCAAACGTCCGTCCACCGCGGCGAACGCTGCACCGACATCGCGATAGCTACTGCCTTGGATCGAATAAGTCGGTGCTGTGAACGCTCCACCAGCGACACTGGCGCCACCGCCGAACGCACCGGTCAGGAGGTTGAGCTGAGACAGGTTCACCGCATCAGTGTCGGTGGTGGCCGCGGCAAGATTCGTCAGTTGGCGTTGGAAGCCGCTAGTGCCGATGGATACTGCTCCAGCGCGATCGGCGACCGAATTGGCTCCCAAGGCGACCGAATTCTGGGCCGACGCGTCGCTGCTATCACCCACGGCGATGGCGCCGATGGCGCTGGCACGGCTATTGTCGCCCAAGGCCGTCGAGTGTTCGGCTTCGGCCCGACTGCCGGCGCCGTAGGCACTGGAATGGAGTCCACTGGCCGAGCTAGCCGAACCGGTCGCCGTGGCGAACTCGCCAGAGGCAACGGCACTGTCGCCGAGCGCACTACCGTTGGCTCCCGAGGCGGTGGCAGCCGCGCCGAGGGCGAGGCTCTGGCTGCCCGAGGCGGTGGTACCCGAGCCGATGGCGATAGCGCCGGTCGAATTGGCGTCAGCACCGCTGCCGAGGGCGAGGGCGAAGTCGGCATCGGCTTTGGCGTCTTGACCGCAGGCGACGGCGTTGGTGCCGCTCGCAGTCGCAGCACCGGTACCGGTACCACCGGCGCCGTCGTCGAGGACGCAGGTGTCGCCGGCCCAGACGGGCGCGAAGACCAGCGACAGCACCGCGGCGAGCAGATTCTTGCGCAAGGTATTCATGGTGTTCCCCCTGATATTGTTCTGCCACCTCCGCTGCCGCGTGGCGACAACCGATATAGCCGCAGAATGGAAGTGAAGACGACGCAGCATGTTCGCCGCGCGTCCTTGCATGCGGCACCGGCGGAAACGTCGGCGCCGCGCACGTTTACGGTGTGATCGTCAATGTCACCCGCACGGCTGTCTTCGGGCGCTTGGGGTCGTTGCTGGCCACGCACACGTAGCCCACCTGCTTACCCGCAGCTAAGCCGGCAGCATCGACCTGGATCTTCGTGTCCGCATTCTTACCGGCCGCCAGTCGCCCGAAGGCCCGAGTGGGGGCACCGATCCATCTCGCCCCGCACGTATTGGCGCCTTGCAGGGCATGAGCCAGGCCGGGCTCATCGTCCCAAACCCACCATGCACCAGCGCCCTTTGAGTCGATGCTGGTCGTGGTGTAGGCCCTGTCGCCGCTGGTCGCGTAGTACCACACCCATCGGTTCGCAAACGGGGCCTGTAGCGACACCGTCAGCCAATAGCGGCCGGCCGGGAGATTGATATCTTGCTTTGCTGCGGCAAGGTCGAGGACGATCGCCTTTTCCTCCGGCAACGATACGCCCGCCCCCGTCGGGACAGCGGTATGGCTCCATACGGCCAGATTCGGCGTCGTCTCCGGATTGCCCTCCGGTTTTCCGTCCACGTCGCGGAAGATCGACCAATTGATGTTCACAGCCTTATCGAATGAACCACTACTGAGGAAGCCCGCGGCCTCGATTCGGGAAATGGACGTCGGCTCGGACACGACGAAGTCTTCGGCGCCGAGGTTTGCGCGCGCAGCAGCCTTTTCCGGGTCGGTATAGCGCGTAGCGCGGGCGCCGGAATCGTTGTGCCCCATGGCTTCGGCCAGCGTGCGTACGCCGCTGCCGGCATTGTCGATCTGCCAGTCGAGGTTAGAACCACCGATATTGCTCAGCGGCACGGTGATCTGGCCCTTGCCGCCGACCGGCAACGTCAGGGCCAGCTCTGCTGTGGACTCCAGCTTCGCGGGCTGCACCGCAACCGCGATCGGTAGGCGCAGCGTCGGCTGGGCGGAATCGCCGCCGGACGGCGTCAACACCAGCTTGCCGAAGTAGAAGCGACCGTCGGCCGCGAAAGCGCTGGTGCCCACGGTGACCTTGATCGCCTTGCTCTCGCCCGGATTGAGGGTCAGCAGCGAGGGCGACACCAGCGCGCTCACCCCCTGCGCTCTGACAACCCAGGTCTGGCGGGTCGCCAGAGTATTGCGGAACGTCCGGGTAAACGCACACGAGTTCACGCACTTGGCCTTGGCCATACTCGGCAGGTTCAACGCCGAGACGTCGCCGCCCTTGGCTGGATCGGCCACGCGGTAGTTAGCCGTGGTTTCGTTGAGTACCAAGCCGGCGCGGATCGCCTGATCGACCTGGATCCGGCCTGCGCCCATTGCGTGCGCATCGGCCTGGGTGACGCCATCCTCCTTCAGCACCTCCTGCTTGGCGGTCATCATCAAGGCCGACCTGACCTCGGACACGGTCCAATTAGGACGCGCCTGGCGCACCAGGGCGGCGGCGCCGGCGTGATGTGGCGAGGCCATCGAGGTGCCGCTCTTCAGGCCGACAGCGTTCTCGTGCCCGCTGATCGTGGCGCCGGCGGTGACGGCGAGGATGTCCACGCCCGGCGCGGTGACTTCCGGCTTGACGATGTCCAGAGCACCGGCCGGCCCGCGCGAGCTGAAGTCGGCAAGTTGATCGGGCGTGTTACGGAGCATAACTGCCTCGAGCATAATGCCACCGGTGCTGCTGTTGCCGTTGGCAGCAGCGAAGTCGCGCAGCAGATTGCTGTCGGCCTGGCTGGCGGCGAACGCCGGGATGGTTGCACCGGCTAGGCTCGGGCTCAGGCTGGTGGCCTGGTTGTTGGCGATGACTACCGCGACCGCACCCGCGGACGTGGCACTTTTGACCTTGTCGGTAAAGCTGCAGGTGCCGCGGCGAACCATCGCGACCGCGCCTTGGAAGGTTCCGGCGGGGAATGCGGCACAGCCGTCGTTGGCGGTGTCGATGCCGGCGCTGACCCGCACGGGGGTGTTGGCCGGAATGGCGACGGTGAACGGCGTACCGCCGCTGGCCTCGGTCAGCTCGATCCCCTGCAGGTCGTCGGGCACGCTCCCCGGGCCGGTCACCGCCAACGCCAGAACGAAGTCGCCGCGGCCATGCTGCGAGGCGGCGGTGGTTGCGACCCAGGGTTCCAGGTGGCCGGCGCTGGACGGCGTCGGGCCGGCGTTGCCCGCGGACGCGGCGACGTAGATGCCGGCTTCGGTGGCGTTGAGGAACGATAGCGAGGTCGCTTCGCTCCACGGATTCGAACCGCCGCCGATGGAGTAATTGATCACGTCGACCACGCCGTCGGCGATGGCCTGGTCGATCGAGCGCACCGTCGAGGTGTTCGGGCACCGGCCTTTGCCGCTAGAGATTTCGGTGAAGCACGCATCGTAGGCAATGATATTAGCGCGTGGAGCGACACCGGAAATGCGGATGTTGTGGCCGCGATAGGTCGCGGTCGAGGCGTTCCCGGCCGCGGTCGAGGCGACGTGGCTGCCGTGGCTGTTGGTGTCGCCGAAGCCGGGCTCCTCGCGCACATCGTCCTTGCCGCATTGATTGCCGGGCGCATTGCAGACGAAGTCGTAGCCGCCGATCAGCTTGTCGTTGCAGCGGCCCTCGTCAACTCCGCTTGCCGCGCAGGTACCCAGGTATTTTCCCGCACCGAGCGGATTGACATGCCGGTAGCCGCTGTCGTCGACTGCGGCGAACGCCGGGCTGCCGAAGTTGATGCCGGAGTCGATGATGCCGATCACCATGCCCTCGCCGCGGTAGCCGATAGGGGCCGCGTTCCACAACGCCGGTGCACCAATGAGGCTGGGACCGGCGTCGGTGCTCAGTTCATATTCGCGATAGGGTTCGACGAAACGCACCTCATCGAGTTCTGCGATGCGACTGGCTTCCGCGGCGGACAGCTCGACGACGATACCGTTGAGAGCGTGGCGCATCCGAAAGTTCACGCGTGGGCTACGATTCAACAAGTCGATCATTTCCTTCTCATGCTGAGCCTGGACGGTTGCCAAGTGGCTTACGTAGCGTCGAGACTCCACGCCATGCACGTCGATGCGACCAGCGTCGTCGGTCGTACTCGTTAGATGCTCGGGTTCCGCAAAACCGTCGAGCTCGCCCTTGTAGACGCTCAATGGCGCTTCGCGGTAGACCACGATGTAGCGCTGACGCTCGCTAGGCGCCATGTCGGTATGAGACGACGCCGCCGGCGCTCCGCCCAGCGGCTCGGCCAGCGCGGAATCCTCGCTTGGTCTCATTGCGGCGGCCGCCGCAATGGCTACGGCCACTGCGATAGCCGCGGCGAGCGATGTCTTATGGATTACCTTTTTCATTACTTATCCCCCTGTTTACTTCGTCGCTAAGCGCAACCTGCAATCCCAGGTCATAGGTGTTGCGCACCAGAAAAGAAACGGAGACAAAATCTTTGTTGACGCCACCGAAATCAGTGGATTTTGTCTGCGCTTCCTTAGCTCTATCACTTTAGTGGAGACGCCGGGAGTTTCGATGCATTCCCTGTCGGGAATCGACGAACATCTTTATCGTGTTTCGCGAACAGGCCCGACAGAAAAGATTCAACTCATCTGCCCGAGCGCGATCCGGCCTCCACCGATTTCGCGGTTTGGGCTTCCCAGCAGCGGAGCATCCTCGGCTCGACTGCCATGCTCTTGATCGTCTCTACGCCGCTAACCGACTCGGTCAGCAGAGACTTGTTCATGGCCGCAGCCTGAAACTGACGGTCTATTCGGAGCTGTAGTGGCTTCGTGCCTCCGCCGCAGGGACCAAGCACAGCGCGCATCGATCAGTGCGCTTTATAAAATGTGACGGAAGCCCCTGTTTGTGAAAAAGCTGCCCCTTTCCGCAAGGTCTCGCAATAGGGAAAAGTCTTAGAGTGTGCCTTGTGAGATATAGGTGGCTCGTCGCTTCCGTTACCCGCGGAATTTGGCGCAAGCATTGGGTGGAGCCCCAGGAGCGGTTCCGCAACCGGAACGAGCACTTTCTGCCCCATCTCAGGGTTCGTGTATCGGACAGCCCCGTTGCCTTGTGCACATCTGCACGGCGGGCCGGCCGGCCCTTGAGGCCCGGCCGCTCGCGGCCTCAACTTTGGTCGAAGCGAGCGACGCCGCTTCGCTTGCCGGCACTCGGGCCGCACGCAACCACCGGCTCCGGGAAGCCTCTCCACCGAATTCGCTCAGCCGCGCAGCTGCGCCAACTTCTTCGGTGATTCGGCGCCGCGCACGCCCAGCTTCTGGGCGAACAGCTGCTCCAGCGCCTGCGCATTGGCCTCGATGAAGCGCTTGAGCTCGAGCGCGCGCGCCTGGTCGCGCAGAGCGCACTATCGGCCAGTACCGACGTCGACACCGCGCACAGGAAGCCCGGTAGGTTCAGGGTTGCCAGCTGGGTGCGCAGGTCCTCGAGGTTGTCGCTAGCTCAGCCCATTAGGGCACCGCGAGTAACCCGATTCCCCTTGCCATCGCATCGCCGCTGCGAATGTCACTGGACAACTCCGCTCATTGCGAGGGGCGAACATGCCCGCCTCGGCGTCGCCCCCGTTCGCTAAGTACCCTTTGGGCGGGCACCACGCCTCGCCCCAGCAGGCGCGCCAGCCGCTGCAGGTTGCGCGCGATCACTTTCAGACCGATCTGCACCTTCGCCCGCTCCAAGCCAACCGTGCGCAGGGACTTACCGCTTGAGTCGCTCGCGCCACACCCGCACGGTCTTGGCGTCGGGTACGCGCGCGCTGCGTTCCAATCCCAGGAAACGCAGAAAACTGCCGCGATCAAGCACTTGGTATTCCAGAGCATCGTCGGACGGGTTGTACAGCTGTTGCAGTACCAGCAACCGGACCATCAGCTCAGTCGGATACGGCGACCGCCCGCCGCGGCCACGATCACCTAGCGTAAGTTGGGCATCGATCGCGGCGGCGAGCGCCACGAAGTCGTTGTGTCGCTCTAGCGTCTGCAGCGGATCACCCAGCTCATCTCGCTTGGCGGCTTGGTTTTCGACGGCAAACAGACTGATCATTGAGGCATTCCGTTGTGTCGGCCAATGATGTCTAGCCAAGCGGAGAAGTTGGCTTCCTAGAGGTGCTATTGAGGGCGGTGGAGCGATCTTGAGCTGCAAGGCATCTAATGCAGAGCGCTACATAAAGGCGAGATCTGCGTCTCGTCGCGGTGTAGATAGTCTGAGAGAGGTTGCGTGAATTGATGGAACTGGGTTTCATATCGCGTTCGCCTACTATGCGAGTCCATATATTGCACATGCCTCCATATATGGTGGATATAGCTGCCAAGAGCGATTGCATGAGCGCAAAATCGATGGGGGTCTGTGCGGCTTTCGTTGTTGCCATGGCGACTGTGAACAGATATTGATAGCTATCTTGCTTTAAGTAGTGGCAGGCGAAGATACGGCTATAGCAACCGAGAAATACAAGAGTTCCACTCATTGGGCTTTGCTGCTACTCGCGCCATTAGTTGATGGCAAAAGGCGACGGCGCGCATTCGAACAGATACTTAGACTCGAAGATGTCTCGTCACGCGATGTCACTACAAGTGAGGTGAAGTATGACGAATTTTTCGCAGGTCATGTGCTGCGCCGCTGCGAGCGCTCTTCTAATCGCTCCCTTCGCGACCATTGGCGGAAGTACGCCGGGGACCTATACTTACTATCAGTTTCCGTCAGGAATAAGAGGCTTAAGCGTCGTAGACTTTAGCATTACTGTCGAAGTTGACCCTGGATACAGATCAAACGTCTACTGGAGCAACCAGTTTGACTTCGTAGGAACTTCGTCGGGCGGTTATGCGGGAATGCAGAGCAACGGCGGCGGTCCGCGCATGTTTCTCTTTTCAATTTGGAATGCGTCCGAAGCAAAGTCAGGAAGTCCGGGTAGCTATTGTCTGACTTTTGGTGGGGAAGGCGAAGGAAAAAGCTGTCGGATGGCCCATGAATGGACGCCAGGTCATACTTACAAGTTCCGGCTTGCGCACGAAGGTGACAGATGGTTCGGGGTTACGGTTACCGACATGATGAGTGGCTTATCGTTCAAGCTCGGTAGTATCCGTTCCGAGTCTATGCAGATATCTTCGCAAGGCATGATGAATTGGACAGAATATTTCGAATGGAGTTCTCCAAGTTCGAATTGTTATAACCAACCCTACGCCCGAGCGGAGTTCCTGAAGCCAGTTGGAAATGACGGCGCTGCCGTAGCCAGTGTTTCGGGTTCGCATGTCAATGCGCCATGCCCAGCCAACGTCGGCATTATCCAAGTGGGCAGCATTCAAGCCACTGCGATAGGAAACTCTCTGCGTGGTGCGGTCAAAGCCGGCAATGGATTGTGCCTGGATGCAAAGGGGGGCTCTGGTACCAGCAACGTAGCTGCGCTGGGCTATAGCTGCCACAGCGGAGGCAACCAGTCTTGGGTGCATGGGGTGGACGGTACATTGCGGTTGCAGTCCAACCTTTGTCTGGATGCTCACGGACGAACGACGCCCGGAGCACCGGTGGTTGTGTACACCTGTCAGAACGGCCGTAATCAGAAGTGGATTCAGGCAGGAGCGCAGTTGCGTAGCGAGCCATCGGGTCTTTGCCTGACCTCATCCACGGCTGGCGCGCAGCTTACAATCCAAAATTGTTCATCGCAGCCCACTCAAAGCTGGCAGGTATTGCGACCATAGAAGTGAACGCGGATTCGTTTGAGAACGCAGGCGCTGCTAATTACCGCGATTAGTTGGCGGAGGCAGGCGGCTAACGATCCTCATTGCCCCCCATTGGCTAATGGCAGGGTGCGGGACGGTCAGTGTCTGCCTTCGACCCAAAGCGGACGTCCCTCGTTGCGGAGACGGGCAATGCACGCGCCGGACGACAAGCTGAAGTCCCTCGCTCAGTTATACGGAGCAGCGCTACGTGTCTGTCAAACAGGCGTTCACGGCGAGCAGTGAGATGGGCCGCAGCCGGTCGACTGCCGAACGAAGACGGCCGCTAGACCCGATCGACGCGGTCATCTTTTCGTCAGGAGCCAGGTATCTGGATCCCATCCGCGGCAAGCATCGGCCTATCCTTCGCCGAGATTCGAATCTTTGCAAATCAATCATTTGCCACGCCGTGGAGCGCCGATCCGAAGTCGCCGGAGCGCTCCTTCTAGCGATGGCCGCCTGGCGGCAGCCACTACGTTCGCAAGTGTTACTGGGGAGGAACCCCGAGTTCGCAGGATGCGCGCACGGCATCCGCATGAGAAGGAGGGCGACTCATGATCGACCTTCGCGCGTCGTGGTTCATCGGTTGCATCCTGCTCCTGCTATGTAACGACTGCTTGGCCGAGACCCGACGGCGCGCGGTACTGGTCGGCGTGAACAACTATCAGGCAAGTAGCGTCACTGACCTGAACGGAACAAGGAATGACGTCCATCTGATTCGGACGCTCCTGGTGAACCGCTACGGCTTCGCGCCGACGGACATCACCATCCTGTTCGACGGCCAAGCAACGCACGACGGCATCCTCCGTGCGATCAAGGAGGACCTAGCGCAGAAGTCCGACTCCGACGATGTCGCCGTGTTCTATTTCAGCGGGCACGGCTCGCAGATGCCCGACGTGTCCAACGATGAGACGGATCGCTGGGACGAAACTCTCGTGGCCGTGGATTCGAGGATGCCCGATGTCTATGACATCAGCGATGACGAATTGAACGCCGCGTTTTCAGCCGTGGCGACGCGAACAAAGTACATCACCATCATCCTCGACAGTTGCCATTCGGGAAACGCCGCCCGGGCCACCAACAAGGTGCGTCGGATCGCGCGGGACGAGCGGTTGCCTCCAGGGCTGGGCACTATCGCCCCAGCGGGCGCGCGATCCACCGACGGAGCAGACGACATCCTCGGGCTGGGCGAAGGGTACGTCCTCATTTCCGGCTCGCGTTCGGAGGAACTGTCGAACGAGGACATGTTCGACGACCGCATCCAGGGGGCGCTCACTTATCACCTGGCGCAGGTGGCCCAGACCGATCCGAATGGCACCTACCGCAGCGTGTTTCCCAAGGTAATCGACCGCGTCCACACGCAGTTTCCGAGCCAGACGCCGCAGCTGGAAGGGGCGGGCATGGATTCGCTGCTCTTCGACACCGCGAGCGGATCGAACGGCGCCTGGATCATCGTCAATCCCGAAGGCGGCGCGCGGGCCTCCGTGCAAGCCGGAACGTTGTACGGCATCCGTCCCGGCGCGGTGCTTTCGGTCTTCCCGCCAGGTAGCGGCCCGCTCGTCTCGCCGATCGCGACCGTCAAGATCGACACCGTCGAGATCGACGCGGCGTCTGGAACACTGGTCGGCGCCGCGACGATTCCACCCTATTCGAGGGCGCGCATGGATTCGGTGTCCTTCGACGGCAAGGCGCGGGCAGTCTGGGTGAGCCCGCAGATCGAGAGCGGCCTGCGAAGCGCCATCGGGAGACTGGTGGCCGACTATTCCAGCTTGCGCTTGCTGGACGCATCGCCTGCATCGTTGGCGGCGGCTGATTTCCGCATCTATCTCGTCGATGGCATTTATGAAGTGGTTGCGCGCGACGGCGTTGCGTTGACCGCGACGGTGCCGGTGGGAGATGTCAACGCCGCCGAACGCCTCGTCAATCAGTTGCACGACTGGACGCGCTGGCTATCGCTGCAGTTGTTGCGTAACCCCTACAGCAACCTGCGGATCGAGCTCGACGTGCGTCCTGCGGACTCGGCGCCGGGCACCCCGACGCCGGTAGCCATCCAGAGTGGAACGCCACTGGATGTCGAAATCCGCAACCTGTCGACCGAACCGCTCTACTTCGCCTTGCTGGACCTGAGCAGCACCGGGCAGATCGACCTGGTCTATCCGGCGGTCGGCGCCCAGGACCAGATCCCGGCGGGGAGACGCGTCATTCGCACGTTCCGCATGCGGGCGCCAGCGGATCGACCCTGGGTCGGGGATACCTTCAAGGCCATCACCAGTACCACGCCGATCGACGGCAGGATTTTCAGGCAAGGAGCCATCCGCGATGTCGTGCCGCAGACCGAATCCCCTTTCTCGCAGATGGTCCGCGCCCGCGCGACGGCCATGGCGAGGCAGGCGGACCTGGTCGAGATGAAAGACTGGACGACCGCGGAACGCAGCGTCCGCATAAACAACAGCGGACCGCGCTTCGGTGAGGTGGCGGCGCCGGCCATCGCCCTCCACTTCGCCACGCCGGCGCTCGCTTCCAACGCCGAGGCATCCCTCAACGGCGGTAGACGCGCCGTCTGCCCAGCCAGTGTGCCCTGCGCAACCGCACGACCGCTGAGCGCCGATGGTCTCGTGGTCGAGGTGTCCGCGAGCACGCTGACGGCGAAGCGAAGAATCAGGAATGCGGAGCCGGCTGACTCCATTGGCCAGGCCTTCGACGACGCCTACCGCGCGGGTGATGCCGCGGGCGCGACTTACGCGGAACCGCTCATCACCTTGACGACCGTCGACGCGCCGGACGACACGGGCATTCGAGGCGGCGACTCGCCTCCGGATCCCATCTCCCTCGCCGACGAGCGCTGGAGCCTGAAGTACGCGGACGTCCCGGCGGCCTGGAGGGCGATTCGCGATTCTGGTGTCGCCGCCGCCGGCGCCGAAGCATCCGGAATCTTCATCGGCCACCCGGATACGGGGTACACCCTCAACCCGGAAAACTGGACCGGCAGCACGCCTATACCGATCGACGACACCCACGATCACGATTACGTCGACAACGACGACGATGCCCTCGACCCGTTGCTGGAGCAGGGTCTGTTGAAGAATCCGGGTCACGGAACCGGCAGCGGAAGCGTCATCGTCAGCCCCGACGGTTGCCAACTGTCCGGGAAGACGCAGTGCGTTTCCGGCATCGCTCCCGGCGCGAGGCTGATGCCGCTACGCGTGCACAAATCGGTCGTGGTGTTCGACACCTCGGCCTTGTCGCGCGCCATCGAAGATGCGGCGACCGGGCGTTGGGGCCAGAAGGCGGACGTCATCTCGATCGCCATGGGAGGCCCACCGAGTCGGACGCTGCACAAGGCCGTCCGCAACGCCACGAACAACGGCGTCGTGGTCGTGGCGGCCGCCGGGAATTACGTCCGCACCGTGGTCTGGCCGGCGCGCTTCTCCGAGTCGATCGCCGTTTCCGCCATCAATCCGCAATGCACTCCCTGGACCCACGCATCGCGCGGTCGAGCGATCGATTTCTCGGCGCCTGGGGAAGGCGTCTGGCGTGCTACGACGAAGGCTCCGGCCGATTACGACGCAGGCATGGGCGCAGGCACCACGTTCGCGACCGGTACGACGGCCGGCATTGCGGCTCTGTGGCTTTCCCGCCACCGGGCCCACCCCGCCATGGCGAGCTTGAAAGCCAGCGGCAACACCGCGAACGTGTTCCGCGATCTCGTTCAGAAGACCTCCTGGCGCCCCAACGACGCCTCGAATCCGCCGCCGACGGGCGTGGCGTGTCCTACCGGTGCTTCCTGGAATTCCCGCAAGTACGGCACAGGCGTCATCGATGCGGGCGCGCTCCTCGCCAAGGCGCTTCCTGTCGGCGCCGCCCAGTCGCGGGGTCCGGTATCGTCCGTCGAACTGTTCGCCACGCTCTACCCTGACGGCACCGCTTCGAACCGCATCGACGCCGACTACTTCGCGATCTTCCCCGCGCGCGCCAGGGAAAACGCGGGGCGCTTCGAGACGGAGGTGATGTTCCATTACACCAACAGCGAAGAGGTGCAGGTGGCGCTGGACGAGTTCGTCGCTGGAAACGACCCGGATCGGCGTGCTGGTGAAGTACGCGCGGCATTGCTGGCGCAGGATCTGTCCAACCTGTTGCGCACTGCCTTGCAATCCGGAGGCCCGCAATGAACAGATTGATCGGCGCGACGTTCTTCCTGGTGGCCGCATGCGCGTTCGCGGAAGGCGTCGGCGCCCAACCCGCATCGCAGCGGTATGCCTTGCTCGTGGGAATCGATGATTACGCCGAACAGGACGTGGCAAAGCTCAACTATGCAGCCGATGACGCACTAGCCCTGGCTGACAGCCTCGCGCGACAGGGCTACGTCGTGACGATTTTGCTGGATGAGAACGCCACCCGGCAGCGCATCGTCGAGCACTTGGCGATCATGCAGGAGTCCTTGAAGCCCGAGGACACCTTCGTGCTTTTCTACGCCGGACATGGGCTCCTGCGCGAATCCAACCACCAGGTCTACTGGCTCAACTACAAGGGCAACCCGAGGCGACCGGACCTGGACGGCCTGCGACTCCAGCATGTCGCCGAAATGGTCAGCGAACTTCCCGCCACGAGGAAACTGATCCTGCTCGACCACTGCTATTCGGGTAACTATTCCGGGAGGCTGGTCATCGCAAACGACAGCACCACGCCGAGCGTCGCCACGCCGAATCCCGGCCCGACAACGTCCGTCGCCAGTCGCGAGGCAATCCCCGTGCAGATGCTGCAGAACCTCGATGATGCGGGCGTCCAGGGACACGCATCAGGAGAGAGGGTCATGTTCATCGTGGCGGCCTCGCGCGGTGCCGCCCTCGAATTCACCGAGGAGCGGCATGGGATTTTCACCTACGTGCTGCTCCGGGCCCTTGCGGAGGAATCGGCGGACACGGCCAGGGACGGCGGGTTGTCGATCACGGAGTTGAACGATTTCCTCGGGGCGCAGGTGGATCGGATGTCCAGGGAAAAGGGCTTCGAGCAGAGGACGCGGACGAAAATGATGCAGACGGACGATCTGGGAACGGCGCGTTGGCAGCCTTTCTTCCGCAAGTTGACGCAAGCGGAAATCGACACGCGCCAAGCGGGCTACCGGGAGCGACTGCGCATCTGGTCGAACAAGGGCCTGTTGGATCCGAGGGTGCAGACCCTCTCCGAGGAGCTCCTGCTCCGGTGGAAGAACACCGACCCATCGATCACGATGGATGAGCGTGACGAAAGGGCCATCGCGTCTATGCGCTGGCTGTTGGACGACATCGGGTTGGAGGATTCCGTGGCAGCACCGATCTTCAGCGAGCGGATCAGGATCTGGGGTGGGCAATGATGTGGACCATCCGGTTGACGGCATGCGGGCTCCTGTCTTGGTGCTCCATGGCCAGCGCAGGGTTGACCCTCGTGAAAAACGACAGCGGCACCAGTGCCGTAATCGTGACTGCGGGAGATGGTCAGGACGATGCGACGCGTCGATTGGCCGTGGTGCTGGGTGAGCACTACGGAATGAGCGGCAGGCGCATCAGCTACCTCGCAGGAGCGCGCGCTACCGGCCAGGAGATCGAGGCCGGCTTGTTCCAGGCCATCCGGGGACTGCGTCCGCACGACGTGCTGTTCGTGTTCGTTGCCCTGAAGCTGGACCAGGCAGACGCAGGCCTGGAATCGATCCTGGTCACCACTGACTACGACCCCAAGAAACCCTGGTCGGGACTGCCAACCATCGCACTGAGGAACATGGCCTCGATGGCGAGCGCCGGGACGCTGGTGATGATCTACCCGGACTGCGCGCTCGGCAAATCCGACCTCGGCTACATCGGGAAAGGATCGCTGCTGGAACAGACGACGGAGGGCTCGTCGCAGGCCCTCATTTCGTATTGCCCACCTGGGGACGACACTGGGCAATTCGAGCGTGTGCTGGCGGATCAGCTCGCGGAATTTGCAAAAGAGCCGACCACTCGCGCGCCCTGGCAGGGTAAGAATGAGCGTGGGCTGGTGAGCGTGGCCGCCGTGGCGAATCGACTGCGGGAAACGGCCGCGGACTTCCGGATTTCCGCCCAGGCCAACGCGGGCGGTGGCTGGATGCGTGTGTTCACACCCGGCTCCGTCCCTCCTGTCTCCGCCCCGCAGTTGCAGCGTGAACTGGCCATGGCTGCGGCGACGGACGCGATAGCGGGCAACGACCCGGTCATCCAAATCGAAGCCATCCAGGCCCTCGCGGACGCGAAGTGGCCTGCCGCCCAAGGCGAGTTCGCAAGGCTTTTGGGAACATCGCCAGTTGCCGCTGTGCGCATCGCATCGGCGCGCGCGCTCGGGTTGTATCCGAACGAGGACAGCCGGATCGCCCTGACCGCGGCCGCGGCGGATTCCGATCCTGGCGTGCGGGTAGAGGCGATGTCGGCGATCGCCCGGCTCGGCGCCTTGCCTGCCGTGGACACCACGCTCGGTGGTGGGCTGACCGACAGCGACCCACGCGTGCGTGCGGCCGCTGTCTACGGGCTGGGCCAGCAATGGTCGATCATGGACAGCGCGAGATCCGACGTCGTTGCCTCGAGCGTGGCGGGGCTCGTTGGCGCCGACCCCGACGAAGACGTCCGCGCGGCTGCCGCCTGGAGCCTCGCCCAGGGCAAGCGAACGGAGGCAGTCGGCGAGGTAGAGCAATTGGCAACCAGCCAGTCCTCCACCAGCGTTCGCGTCGCTGCAGTGGAGGCACTTGGCGAACTGTCCATGCCCGGGTCGGTTTCCACCTTGGTCGCGGTGGCGCAGGATCGCTCGGCGACCGGTCAGGACATGCGACTTCGTCTGGCCGCCATTCGAAGCCTTGGCAAGCTGAACATTCCCGCGGCAGGCGATACCCTGCTGGCCCTGAGCACCGACGCCGACTCGACTGTAGCCAAGATCGCGAGCTCGGCGCTGGTCGACAGCCGGGCCCTGTCGGCGTCCGCCTTGCAGCTGGCTGCAGACCCGGACAAAGGCGCCGAACGACGCACGCAAGCGATCCAGATCCTGGGTCGCAACGACGATCCGGAAAGCTCCGGGGTGTTGATGGAATTGCTGGGCGATCCGGATGTCGCGATCCGTGCCGAGGCCACTTCGGCGCTCGGAGGTCGTAGCGACAGCGCGGTAGAGCTCGGCACCTTGTTGCGCGATCCGGCCGAGACCATCGAAGTCCGCACATCGGCCGTCGAAGCACTCGGAAAGATGGAAACGGCGACGGCGTATGCCCTTCTCTCCAATGCCGCCACCGACCCCAATGTAGAGGTTCGGGCGGTCGTCGCGACGGCGATCGGCAGGAGTTTCGAGACTACGAAACCGGTCGACATCCTGCTCCAACTCGCTGGCGACAACAGCCCGCTGGTGCGCGCCCCCGCGGCGAAGTCTCTTGGAAGATTCACCAGCCACCGCAGCGTCCGCAAGATGCTGGAAGACATAGCGCTCAACGACACCGCGCCGAGCGTCCGAGAGATCGCCGTGCAGGCGCTGCGCACAGCGAAAATCGAAGCAGGCGCACCCTCCCAGGCTGGGGTGACTGTCAGGGGATTAGGCCGGTTCCGGGAGGAGCAGAAGAAGTGGCACATCGGCGTCTTCTGGTGTGAAGGTCCTGGGGCCGAACAGTTAAAGCGCCAGGCGGAAACCTACGTGGCGGAGCTGGAGAAATTCGCCCGCGAGATCAATACGGAAACCGAGGTCATCTCCCGCATCGATCTGCGCCCGATCAGCGAGCGCACCAATGCCTTCCCGAACTACCAGATCACTCAGAACGAAATCCGGTACGAGTCCGGAAGCCAATCGGAGCGCAAGTGGGCCGACCGGCTCAAGATCGGAACGGGTGAGCGTTTCGTTTCCCGCCCCGTCACGAAGGCGACTCCTGGTTACGTGAGCGTATTCCTTTGCTCGGCCCAACTGGCCGACAAGTAGTCGAGATTATCGCCTGCATCGCGCATGCGGTGCCCCGGTGCAGGAGGTGTCCGCGGCTCGATTGACCAGGAAAGAGTGGACGACGGCTAGGCTGATCTTGAACAGAGTGCAACAGGCAAAGGGAGATGCGCGGATGCGCATTGGATCAAGAACCGACTCTCTGTGTTCGAGCGCCTGGACGAACGTGATAGCGGTCGCGTTCGCCGGTCTGGTGGTTTCGGGTTGCTCCGGCGGCACGGTTCCGACCCGGGAGAAGTTAGCGCCCGGTGAATTGGTGGGCGCAGGCGCGCGTGATATGCTTGCACAAGACGAGGTGCTCCGCCCCGTCAACGCCAAAGGACTGGCCTTGACGAAGCGATCCGAAGGCTTCGAGCCTCGTCTGTACAACGATACAGCCGGGTACTGCACGATCGCGTACGGACGCCTAATCAAGAAATCGCACTGCGACGAAAGCGAGCCGCCCGAGTTCAAGAAGGGTGTATCGGAACCTGAGGGGGCGGAGATCCTCGTGCGCGACATGGCAAGCGCACAGGTCACAGTAATGCACGCCGTCAAGGTCGCGCTTTCCCACAATCAGTTCTCGGCGCTGACGGACTTCGTCTGCAACGTCGGAGGCGCGAATTTCAGGAGTTCGACGCTCCTTCGAAAGGTCAATGGCGGCCACTTCGAGGATGTGCCGACCCAGCTTCGAAGGTGGGTGTTCGCAGGCGGAAAGCTCTGGCCAGGCCTGAAGACCCGCCGGGAAGAGGAAATCACTCTCTTCTTCGATGGAGGGCCTACACCCAAGACGTTCCAGGTGTTGGCGAAGGTGTATCGCCGATCGATATCCAGACAGGCGAGGCAAATTAGATGCGATGGAGAACCCTCGCGCTGATGCAAAATCGTGATGCAAATGGCCAAGTGGCAGCTTCATAGGCATGCAGTGCGTCCGGCGATAGAGTGCTAGCGGACGGGCAACCCTTGCATCGCGACGCAACTCCTCGCACTCACTGGCGAGTCAGACCCAAGTGTCCGCTCATGGCTGAAAGCGGTCGGAAGCTGGCCGAACCCGTGGGAGACCGACTAGTCCCTGATCGGCCCCTCACCGGCCCTCATGAGCCCCCAAACGCCCCTAATAGCCCATCAAGAGGGTTTGAACCCGGTTCCCGTGGCTCCACCACATAGGCATCCGATGTCGTCCAGGCAAGTCCATGCGATGGTCATAAACCCCGCAATTTGCGGGGTTTTTTGTGCGTGCGCATCCGTGGTTGTCCAGTTGAACCCGGCAAGAAAGTGAGTCAGGCTGTGAGTCAGATGGTCGGTGCTGGGGGCGCTGACTCACAAATGGCTGACTCACATGCTCACCGACACTAAGATCCGGACACTCAAGCCGCGCGAAACTGCCTATCGCGTCGCTGAACTGCCTCTGAGCTTGGTAAGGGGGGAATCCCGCGAACGCCGCCAGGATCGAGCGGGCCGCGAAGATCGAGCAGGCGGAGACGACGTTCGGCGCGATCGCTGCCGAACTCCTGGCCAAGCGTGCGAAGGAAGGGCTGAGCCCTGGGTCGGTGAAGCGAGAGCGCCGGTTGATTGAGAAGGACATGGCGGTAATCAGTGGAATGCCGATTACGCCAACCGAGCAGAAGCCCGCCGGGCCGGGATTTCAAAGCATCGCCTCGCCTATTGGGTATTCACCGACGAAGAGAACGACCGGATTCCAAACTTCTACACGCCGATCAACGACTTCATGGACCGGCTTGAGTCGGCACGCCTGATCCGTCGCCTGGCGGCCCCCGTTGGCGAGTGCGAAGTCCTCCCACCCGCCAGCAGCCGGTTGGCATCCGGTCGCCGTCGTGGGTGCGGGAAAAGCTCTCAGCGGCAACCAGTCCGGGCTCCTCGCCCTTTGAGGTGCCAGCACCTAGAATCGATTGTCCGGGGTGGACCAATCGCTGTGTGCTATGTCATTGATTTTAAATGGCGTGTGCATCGTCGCGCCCCTCCGGCCACTCGATTCCGCAGCCGCACCAGGATCCATATCCGTGACAGCCCTCTCCCAGCTTCTCGCCACCTACCGCGCCGCCGCCGTCACCGAACGGGAGAAGGGCACGTACTTCGAGGAGCTGATCCTCACCTATCTGCGCAACGAAGCCACCTACCGCGACCTCTACAGCCAGGTCTGGACGTGGGCAGACTGGGCGCCCGGACACGGGTTCACCGCCAAGGACGACGGCATCGACCTGGTGGCGCAACTCGCCGGCACCGGTGAGTTCCACGCCATCCAATGCAAGTTCTACGACCCGGACTACAAGCTGCAGAAGAAGGACATCGATAGCTTCTTTACCGCTTCCGGGCGAAAGCCGTTCACCCATCGCATCATCGTCAGCAGCACCGACCACTGGTCCGACCACGCGGAGAACGCGCTGGTCGACCAGCAGCCGCCGGTTAGCAAGATCACCCTACACGATCTAGAAGAGAGCCAGATCGACTGGGCGCGATATCAGCCTCGTAAGGCGCCGGTGCTCAAGGCGAAGAAGACTCTGCTCCCGCACCAGGAGACAGCTCTCAAAGAAGTCACCGCTGGCTTGAAGGAGGCCGACCGCGGCAAGCTGATCATGGCCTGCGGCACCGGTAAGACCTTCACCAGCCTCAAGATCGCCGAGGCAATGGCAGGAAAGGGCAAGCGCGTGCTATTCCTCGTGCCCAGCCTGTCGCTGCTGTCGCAGACCCTGACCGAATGGACGCAGGAGAGCGGCATTTCGCTGCACAGCTTCGCAGTCTGCTCCGACAGCGACGTGGGTAAGAAGCGCGGCCGTAAGGAGGACGACGCCGTCCAGACGCTCGCGCACGAGCTGCGCTACCCGGCGACTACGGACGCAAAGCGGCTGGCCCAGGGCGTAGCCCTGCGCCACGACGACGAACACATGACGGTGGTCTTCAGCACCTACCACTCCATCGAGGTCATCCACGATGCCCAGCAAGCGCACGGGTTGCCGGACTTCGATCTGATCGTCTGCGACGAGGCACATCGCACCACTGGCGCCACCTTTGAGGGCGATGATGAAAGCGCGTTCGTGCGCGTTCACGACGCCAGCTACATCCGTTCCACAAAGCGCATGTACATGACCGCCACTCCGCGTATCTACGGAGATAGCGCTAAAGCCGTTGCCGAGCGCGACAACGTGGCTCTGTACTCGATGGACAACGAAGCCTGGTACGGCAAGCAGTTGTTCCTCATCACCTTCTCCGAAGCCGTCAAGCGCGGCCTGCTCGTGGATTACAAGGTGATCGTGCTGGCAGTGGAGGAAAGCCACATCAACCGTCGCCTGCAGAAGTTGCTGGCCGACGAGAACAACCAGCTCAAGGTGGACGACGCGGCGAAGATCGTCGGCTGCTGGAAGGCCCTGGCCAAGCTAGGCATCCACGAGGATGGCACCGATACCCCGGAGCCCATGAAGCGCGCCGTAGCGTTCTGCCAGGTCATCGAGCCGGGCAAGGGCGGCAAGACCCACAAGGTCAGCTCCAAGGAAATCGCCGGCATGTTCCAGGCGGTGGTGGAGGCCTACCAGGATGCCGAGGACATCGAGGAAGGAGCGCGCCTGACCTGCGAAGCCGAGCACGTGGACGGCGGGATGAACGCCGGCGAGAAGGAGGCCAAGCTGGACTGGCTGAAAGCGCCCACACCAGCCGACACTTGTCGCGTGCTGAGCAACGTGCGTTGCCTGTCCGAAGGCGTTGATGTGCCCGCGCTGGATGCCGTGCTTTTCCTGACGCCCCGCAATTCCCAGGTGGACGTGGTGCAGTCGGTCGGTCGGGTCATGCGTACCGTCAAAGACAAGAACGGCAACCATCTAAAGAAGCGCGGTTACGTCGTGCTGCCAGTGGTCATCCCGGCCGGTATCGAGCCCCACGAGGCCCTGAACGACAACAAGACCTATGCTGTGGTCTGGCAGGTGCTGCAGGCGCTGCGTTCGCACGATGACCGCTTCGATGCCATGGTCAACAAGCTGGACCTCGTCGGGCCCGATCGCAGCAAGATGGAAGTCATTGCCATCGCGGACACGGTGCAACGCAAGGCCAGCCCCCTGAGAGACAACAGCGCCAAGCAGGCCGGCAAGGCCAAAGGCAAGTTCGCCATCGGCGAATCTGCCGAGAAGTACGGGCCTGCTCCCGACCAGACCCAGCTGGAATTCGAGGTCGGCGAGATCGAACGCGCGCTGTATGCCAAGGTGGTGGACAAGTGCGGCAACCGCAACCACTGGGAGGATTGGGCCAACGACATCGCCAGGATCGCCCAGACACACATCGATCGCATCAAGGCTCTACTTGAGGATCCCGACCAGACCGCCGCTCGCGAAGCTTTCAATGAGTTCGCCAAGGAGCTACGCGACGACCTGAACGATAAGGTCAGCGACGCCGAAATCATCGAGATGCTGGCTCAGCACCTGATCACCAAGCCGGTGTTCGAGGCGCTGTTTGCCGACTACAGCTTTGCAAACCACAACCCCATGTCACGCGCCATGCAGCGCGTCTTGGATGTGCTGCACGAGCAGCACTTGGACAAGGAAGCGTCCACTCTGCAGGAGTTCTACGACAGCGTAAAAATGCGCGCCGAGGGCATCGACTCTCCGGCCGGCAAGCAGAAAATCATCAAGGAGCTATACGACAAATTCTTCAATGGAGCCTTCCCCAATCTGGCCAAACGCTTGGGCATTGTCTACACGCCTATCGAGGTGGTGGATTTCATCCTGCACAGCGTAGACCACCTGCTGCGCCAAGAGTTTGGCCAGACCCTGGGCAGCGAGGGTGTGCACATCTTGGATCCGTTCACTGGCACGGGCACATTCATCACGCGCTTGTTGCAATCGGGTCTGATCAGCCAGGATCAGCTGTCGCACAAGTACAAGCACGAGATCCACGCCAACGAACTGGTGCTGTTGGCGTACTACATTGCCGCCATCAACATTGAGGCGACCTACCACGGCATCGCCGGCGGCGATTACGTACCGTTCGAGGGTATCTGCCTGACCGATACCTTCCAGATGTACGAAAAGGACGATCTGCTATCAGAACAGCTGGTGGATAACAGCAAGCGGCGCAAGCGGCAGAAGAAACTAGATATCCGCGTAATCGTCGGCAACCCGCCGTATTCGGTGGGACAAGATAGCCAGAACGACAACAACCAGAATATTGGCTATCCAGCGCTGGACAAACGCATTGAGGAAACATACGCAGCCCGGTCGGTGATGACATCCGTCAGGAATCTGTATGACAGCTACATTCGGTCCATCCGGTGGGCCAGTGACCGTATCGGCGAAGCGGGCATCATCGGCTTTGTAACCAATGCAGGGTTTCTGGATGCAACCTCGCAAGACGGGATGCGTAAGTGCTTGGTAGATGAGTTTTCTAGCCTTTACGTATTCCATCTGCGAGGAAATCAGCGCACATCTGGCGAAACCTCGCGTAAGGAAGGCGGCAAGATCTTCGGTAGTGGTAGTCGTGCTCCCATCGCTATCTCACTGCTGGTCAAGAATCCGCAGGCTGCCGAGCGCGGACAGATCTTCTTCCATGACATTGGTGACTACTTAAGCCGCGAAGAGAAGCTGGAGAAGATCGCCGGCTACTTCAGCGTGGCCGGTGTGCCGGATTGGGGGGAGATCACCCCGGATGATCATGGTGACTGGCTGAAGCAACGCGACGACAGCTTCAGTCGGTTCATTGTACTTGGCGACAAGAAGGGCGATTCCCTCAAGTTGTTCGACAACTTTTCGCTCGGAGTTGCCACCGGCCGGGATGCCTGGGCCTACAACGCCAGTCGCGACAAGCTGGGTGCCAACATGGCCGGCATGATCGGTTTCTACAACGCCGAACTAGCACGCTTCGATGCAGAGTTCTCTGGCAAGTCCAAGAAGCAGCGCGACGAGGCCGTAGACGGATTCATCGACACCGACGCCACCCAGATCAGTTGGACGCGGGCACTGAAGCAAGAGCTTGGCAAGGGACGCCCCCACGCGTACGACGAGGCATGTCGGGTAACCAGTCTGTATCGCCCATTCACCAAGCAATGGTTGTACTTCAACCGACGATTCAACGAGATGGTCTACCAGATGCCGCGCATCTTCCCGACCGCGGCGACTGAGAATCTCGTGATCGCCGTGTCCGGAGCTGGGGCGATGAAGGAATTCACAACGCTAATCTCCAGCTCTTTGCTCGATTTGTGTTCGACTGATATTCGAGTATCCCAGTGCTTCCCACTTTATCTCTACGATGAAGTCGCGCAGCAAGCCGATGAGGGCTTGTTCGGGTCCGGCGAAAGCGTGAGTCGCCGCGACTCCATAACCGACGCCGGGTTAGTGCATTTTCAGTCCGCCTATGCGGGCGAGGCGATCGGCAAGGAAGACCTGTTCTATTACATTTACGGCATCCTGCATTCGCCGGACTACCGCGCGCGGTACGCCGATAACCTCAGTAAGGAGCTGCCTCGCATTCCGCGTGTGAAGTTGGCAGCTGACTTCTGGGCCTTCAGCAAGGCCGGCCGCGCCCTGGCCAGGCTGCACCTGAACTACGACACGGTCGAGAAGTGCCCGCTGATCATGGAGGCCAAGAGTCCTTTGACCGACGCCGACTACCGTGTCGAGAAGATGAAGTTTGCCAAGAAGAAGGATCCCGAGACTGGCAAGAACGTCGATGACCGCAGCACGGTGATTTACAACACCAAAATCACCCTCAAAGGCATCCCCGAGGCGGCCTGGGAGTACGTGGTCAACGGCAAGGCCGCTCTGGACTGGGTGATGGAGCGCCAAGCCGTTCGCGTGGACAAGGCCAGCGGCATCGTCAACGACGCCAACGACTGGGCCGTCGAGACCATCGGAAACTCCAAGTACCCACTGGAGCTGTTCCAGCGCGTGGTGACGGTCAGCCTGGAGACTCAGAAGATTGTTGCCAATCTGCCTGCCCTCGATATCCGCGACGACGGCTGAGCCAAGCAACTCCGACCACAACAAAGAGCAGGATTCTGGATGCAGCCCAACAAGACCACAGTCACCGGCCTGTTCAGTACGCCACACCAGTACCAGATACCGATCTTCCAGCGAGGCTACGTTTGGACGCTCGAGAAGCAGGTCGGCCCGCTGTGGGCAGACATTCAGGACCGGTCGGATGCCGTGCTGGAGCAGCAGGCGCTGACAGCCAAGGGCGCGGCCATGGTGGCGAAGCCGCTGCCGAAGCACTTCTTGGGTTCGATCGTCATGACGCCGGTGCCCAACACCTTCGGCAGAGTCCCGGCCTTCGAGGTGATCGACGGTCAGCAGCGGTCCACCACCCTGCAGCTCCTGCTGCTGGCGTTCCGCCAAGCTGCGCTCCAACTGGCCGATAGCCCCATCCCCCAGATGCTAGACGGCTTGGCTCGGAATCCTGGCCCCTACCAGCGCCCCGAAGATTACTACAAAGTCTGGCCGACCCAGGCCGGCCAGGACGAGATGCGGCGCCTGAGCGACTCGGCGACAAGCATCCAGGACCTATGTGCAGCGTACCCAGCCCGGGACGGACGCAGAAAGATTGAACGGCCCTTGATGGTGCAGACCTTTCTGTACCTCTACCACGCCTGCCTCGGGTACATGCGCGGCCTTGATCTCACCGACCCTGTCGATCCTACAACGGACGGTACGCTGGGAGATGCACTCGTCGCCGACATCCGTCGCAGCAACGCCGTGGCGCCCTTGGGGGCGAACCGTCAACTGGATCCGGCCCGTGCCCAAGCGCTGTACATGGCCTTGTCCGACCACGTCCAGATCATGACCCTGACGCTTGAGGTGGAGGACGACCCGCAAGTCATCTTCGAGACGCTGAACGCACGCGGCGAACCTCTGTTGGCGTCGGACCTGGTTCGCAACTTCGTCTTCCTTGAAGCAGCACGCCAGGGACGGCCTGTGCAGCAGCTTTATGCGGAGTACTGGAGCCCGTTCGATCTTGTCGCCACGACCGGAAAAGGGGTCTCGGCCAATGCCTATTGGCGAGAGAAGGA